>JAGMEZ010000231.1 GCA_023127905.1 Caldifarciminota bacterium | reverse complement strand
ATCTATTGAGACTGCATTATCCATAAATGTTATTGTATCGATTTCAACAACTCTTGAATTCAATCCTACATTTAGTGAATGTGAGCCTAATGAGCTCATTATCCCTATATGTGGAATCCACTCGCTTTTCCTATCAATAATGGTTTCTGGCTTCCTGTACTCAAGATTTTTAACGCTCACGAGTAGCGAAGGTCCTCTTTTCCATATATCGCCTTTGATTTCTGCATAGAATTCGTCAAAACCGATAGAATCCGAAGAGATAGTCCAAAGCATTAATTTATTAACTTCAAAATACCAGCTACCGAAAGGATTTGATATAATATCAAGCATCCATCCTCTCTCATCCCTTGCTCTGTTTATTGAATAACCGTCAAGATTTCCAGTTGGTGGTGCATTATATCTATAATCGCTTCCTCCATATCCAAGTTTATCATAATTAAGGTATTCAAAGGTTGCTGAGGCTTTGCCTGTAGAAAAGGTAAGAGAACCATAGATCCCATTTCCTTCCGATTCTTCAAAAGGTATTTCATCCCACCCCTCTCTTTCTGCATATTCAGCATATATAATAAATGGTCCCTTTACAACATCAATATTGAAAGCGTAAAGATATGTTTCTCTTGGTGATTCCACCCCGGGATTATCGCTTGAAAGTCTTACAACATTTATTGAGAATGGAAAGGAGGGTAGTAAATCAAAGCTGAGACTTCCTCCCTGGAGTAGATCGGATGTATCATTCACAACAGTATATTTGCCATTTGAGAAAAGAAGGTTTTTGGGTCTGCCTGATAGAAGTGAAATGGTTAAAAATTTAATAGAGTGACTGAGGTTAAAACCGTCAATATTTCTATCAATATTTCCAGTTATCTCAACTGTTTGATTAAGTATAAGACCTCTTCCGAAGGATTGATAGAAATTACCTGCTCGTAATGACCATTTGGGATTTTTAAACTCGACAAATCTCTTCCTCATACCTTCTTTTCTTAAAGCGTATTTGACATTTGAAGGTTCATAGATATACCATTCTATGTTTCCTCTAAAATTTCCATACATGGCATTAATATCGAGAGCATCTTCAATAAAATTTTCCTCATTCTCTCTCCATTGCCAGTATGATAGACAGTTTTTCCCAAATATCTTTAGTGTATGTGGTAATGCAGAGGAATATATTAAGATTGTAAGAGTGAGAATGAAATAACTAATCAGGTTCTTTCTCGACATTACACTCTTGTTCTGGAAGGAGTTCTTTGAGTTTTTCTTCAATAAGCTCCTCGTCTCCTTTTTTATAACCCCTGTGCCTTAAGATTATATTGCCATCTTTATCCAAAACGAAGGTTTCTGGTATTGCCTGGATACCAAAGAGTTGTAGGACTTCTTGAATTGGGTCATAAAGGATTATATATTCCCACTTGTGACCCTTAACAAAACCAGGGACCTTCGAAACATTTCTTGGTCCATCCTCGTTGATTGCGAGGAAAATCAGTCCTCTTTCCTTGTATGTTTTGAATATATCCTTCATTGCATCAAGACCCTCCACACAACTCTTGCAGTAGATTGCCCAGAAATCAATTATTATGTAGTTTCCAAGAAGGGAGTCAAGACAGACCGTCTTATTTTCCATTGACTTTAGAGAAAATGAAGGAGCCTTTTCTGCCTCTTCTGCAGAGAGAGATATTGCAAAGAGAAGAAAAAATACTATAATGAGATTTCTCATAAATTCCCCGCTTTCTTAACTATCAATCTCATATAAACATAATAAGGAAATTTCTCACAAATGTCAAGTGAAATTATAGGTTTTTTGGAAGACAAACTCCTGTTATTGCGTTGTTTTGATTTTTATGGAGTGCAACGACGGTGTTGTTGTAGCCTTTGATGTTATGTAGGAGCGACATCCTGTCCCTATTTTTGCCATTTTTAAAAGGAGGTCATGGTGGAGAGGGCTTGCTGAATTTAACCTGATCGCGGCCATGTTTCTTGGCACGGTACAGTGCCTTGTCAGCAGCCTTCAGGACTTTGGGTAGACTCTGTCCGGCGTTCTTTCGGTGAGAAATCCCAATTGACA
>JAGMEZ010000230.1 GCA_023127905.1 Caldifarciminota bacterium | reverse complement strand
ATATGTGCAGGAAACAGGGGAGAAAACTGTTACACAAGGAATGAACCCACATTATAGGATTGAAGTTCTCAAAAATATAGGACCTGATACAAAAATAGGGATACTTAGTAGTTTTAATGTTAATAATAAAGATTGGGATAAACTTTGCGAATCTAATATTATGGAAGATACTTTTTATAAAGCAAAGCAAGAAAGCCTGGGAAAATTGCATTTTTTGTACATAAAAGATTTTGGGGTGTGGAAAGTTGATGGTTTGAGTGTTGATGAGAAATCTGCAACAATCCAGATAACTCGAGTCGAAGCAACTTAAAATTAAAAGGGAACTTTAGAGTGATAATCACTTTTAAGTAACAAGGAATTATCTCGGTAGTTTTTTCTTTTTTTTTCTTCTCCTTTTGGATTTCCCCCCATTGGACCTTAAGAGTACCAAATTGGGTGTGGCAATTTATGTGCCATCTTGTTGAGAAAATTGGATGAATAAATGTTTACAGGTAATGCTTGACAGAAAATTTCCATGGACAATTCCTTACTAAGATAGTATGATATAAAGATTTAATTAATTTTTCCCTTGACTAAATTCTGATATTCTGTTATTAGTCTCGTAACGGAAAGATTGTACTTGTTGCATTAATTCCGAAGGAGGAGTAGTGATACAATTAAGCGACCTTCTACCAATTATCCTGATTATAATATTTTTGTCCTTAAGTTTCCTCGCTCAAGCTCCTGTCACCCAAATCCATACAGCACTTCAACCACCATCTCGTTTGAAAGATTATCAGAACATCAGAATATCAGTGAATCAGAATTACAAATTTACGATGTTTCTGGGCGGCGGGTACGGGACTTTATCCTTTATCCTTGGAGCCACATGGGATGGCAGGGATGAGGTTGGGAATGTGGTCTCCGCTGGCATCTACTTCCTCAAACTCAAAGGCAAGGCTGTCGGGAAAGTGGTGAAGGTGAGGTAGCAAACTTAAAACCAAAAAATGGAGGTTGGCATGAACCGTTTTGCAACGCTCTGTCTTGCAGGAATTTTTGTATTCCTTCTTATTGCAAATCTATCTGCACAATGGGAGCCCGATGTAAGGCTTACCGTAAATGATAGTGTATCCACTACTGGATATAATAATGCCTTGAACATAACTTCCGGTCCATCAGATGATGTGCATGTAGTATGGATGGACTCTCGAAATAGTAGCCCCTATTTTGAGATTTACTACAAACGTTCTACTGATGGAGGAGTTGTATGGTCAACAGATACCCGACTGACCTATGAACCAGCATGGTCAGCATGTCCGGGTATTGCCATAGCAGTCACAAAAGTACATGTGGTATGGATGGATTCTCGAGATGGTGCCATGGGGATTTATTATAAATATTCACCTGATCAAGGAATCAACTGGTCGTCAGATATCCGTTTAACCGATCTTCTTCCAGATTCATCGCAAACATTCCCTTCAATTGCTGTTACGGGTGATGTTGTGCATGTAGTTTGGGGGGATGTGCGAGCCGGAAACTATGAGATTTTCTATAAGCGTTCAGCCGATGGTGGAAGCAGTTGGTCGGCAGATACACGTCTTACCTCGGCCCCTGATTCATCTACACATGCTTCTGTTTCCGTTTCTGGTTCGTTAGTAAGTGTTGTCTGGTACGATTTCCGGGATGGTAATCCTGAGATTTACTATAAACGCTCTACAGACGGAGGGATTAATTGGTCTACAGACACCCGTCTTACCAATGATACACATCATTCCTATTGCCCTTTAGTCTCTACCTCGGATACCAATGTACATGTAGTCTGGCATGATGATAGAAACGGATTCTCTGAAATTTATTATAAGCGATCCACAAATGGAGGATCGGGTTGGTCGGCAGACATACGTCTTACCTATGTTCCGAGCAATGAATCGTCCCTTCCTTCAATTGTAACTTCAGGGGACAATATTCATTTGGTTTGGAATGACACAAGGGATGGAAACCATGAGATTTACTACAAACGTTCTACTGATGGAGGAGTTGTATGGTCAACAGATACCCGTCTGACCAATGCTCCAGATTCATCTGCATGTGCTTCGGTTTCTTTCGCTGCAACAAAGGTTCATGTAGTGTGGACTGATAAGCGGGATGGAAACTTCGAAATTTACTACAAGCGCGATTCTACGGGGAATACTGGAGTTAAGGAGAGAGAAAACCCGCAATTGGAAAATAGAAATTTGAAATTGATAGTCTACCCCAATCCGTTTACCACTTTTTCCAGTATCTATCTCTCCAGCATAGTGCATAGAGCAGAGGGAATTGAGTTAAAAATATATGATGTGAGTGGGAGATTGGTAAAAGACTTTTCACTTTTACCTTTTAACTTTTTACTTTCCACGACAGTGGAATGGGATGG
>JAGMEZ010000023.1 GCA_023127905.1 Caldifarciminota bacterium | reverse complement strand
CTTTACTAATGGTAAACAGCTCTGTAATACCGCTCTGGCCATATCAATCTACGAATCTTGCACATGGACACTCCTATTTTCTGGCAGTTAATTCTTTTTTTGAATATGAACCTGAGGCAATGGATACTGCTCTTGTTATGGTAGCTGCTATAGATAGCCCTGCTACAGGCACTATCAATACGACAATCGATATATATGGCTCAGCATGGATAGACGCAGGTCCTTTTAATCAGATTTCTTTTGATAGATATAAATTAAGCTGGTCATATGATGGAGATACTATCTGGACCCTGATACATGAATCGTTTAGTCAGGTTCACAGCGATGCCATTGCTGCATGGAACACCTCTGGCATGAGTGAAAATGATTATGATATTCGTCTAACAGTGTGGGATGATGCAGGAGACAGCCTGACTGCATTTGGAGATATAACTTTACAGGCTCAAGGTGTTAATGAGAATAAAGATGTAGGTGTATCTAGTTCATATCTTCATATCTATCCAAATCCATTCACCACTTCTACCACCATTTCCTTTACCCTTCCCAATGCAAAGGGCATAGGACATAGCACAAAGAACATAGGATTAAAAATCTACGACTCGAGTGGAAGATTAATTAAGATTTTTCCACTAACCACTAACCACTATACACTGACCACTGCTGTTTCGTGGGATGGGAAGGACGATTTGGGAAAGACTGTGGCATCGGGAGTCTATTTTTGCAAGCTTGAAGCCGAAAAAGGATCACAGACAGAAAAGATCTTACTTTTGAGATAGGAGGAGTATATGGTATTAAAGAAGTTTTGTATAGTGTTGTTTGTAGTTTTTCTCTTTTCTGGAAATCTTTATTCAGACGATTTCTTTTCTACCTGGATACCTATGCGTGATGGTAAATATCTCGCTGCCGATGTATATTCACCTGATACAGCACAAGCCTTTCCAATCATACTCATTAAGACACCCTACAACAAAGCATGGTATCAAATTCTCGGGCTTCCTCTTGATACAGATGATTATGCCTTTGTTATTGTTGACTGGCGGGGTTTTTATGGTTCGGCCGGAGCAGCAGTGGAAAATCCCAATCATGGTGAGGATGGATATGATTGTGTTGAATGGATAGCACAGCAAACCTGGTGTAATAGTAGTGTCGGAATGTGGGGAATTTCAGCGTTTGGTTCAATACAATATCAAACAGCACGAGAGCACCCTCCACATTTATTATGTGGTGTTCCTATAGTTGCTGACTATATGCAGTACTATCAAAGATATTTCTGCGGAGGAGCAATGAGGACCGAGTACGTGCAAACACTCCAAATGGTCGGGTTTAATATTGACCTGTTTTTAGAACACCCAATTCGTGATCTGTTCTGGATTCTTTTGGAATATTTCTCGAATTACCCACAGGAAATCGATATTCCAATGTTATTGATGGGAGGTTGGTACGACCATCACAGTTATACCTATGGTGTCTTTCGTGCCTTTAATGATCTGACAACAATAGGTGGAGTAAATGGAAGAGACCATCATAAATTCATAATAGGACCATGGCATCACCATCATGTGGGAGATACAGTACAGGGACAACTTGAGTATCCGAATGCAGCAGGAGTACCAGAGACAGAAGCCTTAGGTTTTTTTGATTATTGGTTAAGAAATATTCCGAATGGTTATGATACACTCCCTCCTGTTCGTTATTATCAAATGGGAACAGATGAATGGCTCTCTTGTGAGACATGGCCTCCTGACAGTATAAATTATGTACCTTTTTACTTGCATCCTGCAGGCAGTCTTTCTGTGGTAATGCCTGGACAGACCTTCCCGCCCGATACGTTTTATTATGATCCACGTGATCCATCTCCAAGTATTGGCGGTGCAGGCATCAGTATCTTCCTTTTGCATGGTCCATATGACCAGCGGTTCCAGGTGGAAAATCGGGATGATGCTGTCATTTTTTCAACCGCTGTTCTTACCGAAGATTTGGTAGTTGATGGACAAGTGAACGTGCAGTTATATGTTTCCTCAAACTGTCTTGACACCGACTTTACGGTGCGCCTCTGTGATGTATACCCAGATGGGAGATCTATGCTTGTTTTAGAAGGAATACGGCGGATGCGCTTTCG
>JAGMEZ010000229.1 GCA_023127905.1 Caldifarciminota bacterium | reverse complement strand
TCCCTTCAGGTTTCGCTCGTTCCGGTTTTCGATCGTGAGATTGAGTCTTACCGTATCACCGGGTGAGAAGTTCGGTTGGTTCAGGGTCGCATCAACGAGAATCTTATATCCTAAGATATGAACCGGGAGTATATATTCCTCGTTTCCCAACCAGACCGAAGCATAATAGGTTCGTTCTTCTAAATCTTCGGGCAGGTAGAAGATAAATGTATCACTTCTTACCTCTCCAGGAATAAGGCTAATAAGTCGTGTCTCTTCACCAAATTCTCCAAACTCAAAACTCAGCGTTTCTTCTCCAATTGATGTCCCTCTATTTCCTGTTGTTATGCATATCTCTGCGGTATCGCCAATATTAAAGGTCAACATCTCAGGCAGGGAATCGATATAGATGCTCGGAGTGAAATAAAGTGAATCAGTCCTTTCAAATAAAGGCACTCCATTTTGCAGAATTTTTGCTGTTAATTGATGATAACCTTCTTCTAATACTGCATTGCTTGTAAATCCTATTGTATCGATTGTAAGCGGTTCGAGTTCCAATTCCTGGGTTTCGTATATGAAATTAGCATATAGACCAGCATTACCATAGAAGGAATTTGGTGAATTATTCCTGACAGAAACATCAAAAATCAACATACCTATACTGTCGCATTCTGTTAATAATACTATTGAATCAATGGTCACCATATTCTGCGGAATAATGCTTACAGAGGTTGTTCCCTGCGATAGTATTACAGTGCTTGATTCTGGTTTTGCAGTCCATTCAAGAATGTATTCACCATAATCAAGATTTATACCCCATTCACCACTTAAACTGTCACCAATAGGTAAAAGATGAGTACAGTTTGTTGAATCACTGAGGAATCCAGCGGTATCAGTAATTTGCAGATGGAGATCGAAAATACAATCAAATTCTCCAGTATTATTCACATAATAAGGAATCAGAACGCTATTCTCTGAGGTTATGACTGAATCAATCGTTATTTCTACCTTCTCACCAAATCTTATTGGATACGACTTATGGGAAACGACTGGATGAATGATTTCAGTTTCAAGACTTTCATCTTTTTCAATCGTAAATTGATACTCAATAGCCCTTGATTCTTCGGGATACAGAAGTAGGGTGTCGATACACTCACTGTCACCACAGGAACACCTGAAAATAACATCAACCTCTCTTTCCCAATAATTTGTAACTTCAGTGGTTACCTCAAATGGCTTATGGTCAACACTGCATGGATACGTACTCGAGAAAAAGATGGGTGGTGTTACCACATCAACATCCTTATACTCTTTAACTGTATCAGCCCCGCTTTTAAACAAGAGCCCCGTGAGTACAAACATGTTCGAATCCGATAGCACCGTTGATAACGAACAGGCACTCTGGGGTGCAAGTGAAGTAATGAGCGTATCGAAGATGTTCTCGTCTCGTTTTAATATTTCGAGTGTTACGTTTGTAAAAGCTGTATCCCCACTGTTAACGACAACTGCAGACATAAGAACACTTTCACCTGGATAATAGATATCTCTATCTGTCTTCATACCGAGAGAGAGAAGAGACGGTTTAATATAAAAGTTATGCATTTTTGGAGATGGATACTGCTGCCCATTGTCGAGTGTGATATCACCCCAGAGAATGAATTCACCTGTGTCAGCAAAAACACCTGCATTTCTCTCTATTAAGATTGAATCGTTTGGGGTGAATCTCAATTGCGTTGTATCCTCCCAAACAACAGTACCGTATCGACGGGTAAGATAGTGGAGTTCAAATTTTTCAACTTCAGGAGGTGTTCCTCCTTCTGGATTAGTAAGTAAGGGTTTAAATATTGGCGTCTCCTCTTCCTCAAAATTAAAATATTCAATCGAATCGATTGGAATCCAGTGTTCATATTGTCTCTCTTTTTCGGGTATAAAAAATGAAAAGAACCAATCAATGGATCCGCTATTTTTAGACTGCATTGGGATAAAATCAGTCACGAACGTTACTGGAATCCAGAGAAACTCTTTAGTTATGCTGTATCCTTTACTCCTGCCATAGTTAGCTAAAACTTCTCCCGTAACCCAATCATGATAGATTGAGATATGAGCAAAATGTATCAGGGTATCATTAGCCATAATCTCATCAGGATAAGACCAACACAAATAATATTCTATTAACTCACCATTTTCATCATACTTTACCGCTTTCAGACTGTCCATATCCACACCGTATAAATAGCCTTTTTCGTCTATTGTTATCTGTGAAAACCTTCCTGCACCCTTTGTCTCAAGACAACTGCCATCACTGTTGAAAACATAAACCTTTGCCTTATTCAAATCCGAAACGAATATATTTCCTGAACCATCCACAGCTAAATCCTCTGGCTCAACAAGTGAATCTGAACCAAAAAT
>JAGMEZ010000228.1 GCA_023127905.1 Caldifarciminota bacterium | reverse complement strand
CCAGGTCCAAAAGATCTGCATCATCTTCAAATTCAACTAAAATGTCAATATCGCTCGTATCCTTCTGTTCCCCTCTCATAACTGAACCAAAAACCCCTATTTCCTTAATCTTATATTTTATTTTCAGGTTTTCTTTTAGATTGTGAAGAATTTCTAAAATTTCTTCTTTCGTTTTCATAATACAATGCTCCTGTCTTCTTTATTTTCCCAATTTGTCTCTTAATTTCCAAATATTATACAGACTTCTGATATACTTGTCAAGAAATTTTCCTTTAGAACGTTAATTGTTATTATCGTTAAGATCAATAAGAAAATCATACAGAGGATGGAAGCAAGCTGAAAATTACAGAGTTAAGACATGAGACATGAGACGTAAGACCACAGAAAGGGCAAGGAAAAAGGAAAAAGGATAAAGGATAAAGGAAAAAGGATAAAGGATAAAGGGAAAGAAGAAAGACAACAGACATGAGACCTGAGACATAGGACCATAGACTGAGACCAGAAAATCAAAATAAAAATTGTTTTCAATGAACAACTATAAACTTCTTAACCTGAGTACTATTTCCATCCTTAAGACGGAGGAAATAGATGCCTATTGGTAAATTCATATTTAATTTTTTAGTGTCTTTCTCTACATAATCATTATAGAGCTGCTTTACAAACCTACCACTTAAATCATACACATCCACTTCAATCTTCCTCTTCAGAGAAGAATGAAAACGAATTGTTACTTCTCCAAATGTGGGGTTTGGATATGCAGAGAAAGAAGGTACATACGTATCCTGCTGAGATTCTTCGACACCGAGTTGAGAACCATACTGGTGTAGGGCAGGATCACCAAACAGATTATAGTGGTATGCAACAAGCCAGAATCCCGTCCCATCCATAAAATCGTTCCTTGCGATGTCATAGGCATCCCCAATGATTGCGTGACTCAAGGTCGTGTCTTCAATGAGCCTGTTATAAAAGTGGTAGGGTAGACCACCTGGATCTGCATAAGTCATCCAGGAAATCCGCGAACTGCTAATTACAGCGGATGCACCGTGATGTAAGAGCTCAGCACCAATTGTATTAACTTCAGGTTTTCCACATAAACACGACCTCAAAAATGATGTGGCAGGATGGTTATTATCTAAATTATAGACGTCGCTCATAAGGAGACTGGCAGGCCAGGACATCTCAAAATACTCTGGAACATTATCACCATCGTCCCATGACCATATTTTCCTTGCATAGATATTGTAGTTTCCATGATGACACTCATACATAATGCCTTTACTCTGCCAATAAGAAATCATATTGGTTCTCGTCAGGGAATCAGTACAGGAGTATGTACATGGTCCCAGACCTGCCTTCTCATAGAGGTAAACAGCATTTGACCTTTCGAGTACTCCATCATCCATGAGTTGTTCCATGAACTCGGCACCATCGAGCCTGGGATTACCCGAGCCATCTTCATTTGCATAATAGTATAAAGCTCCTGCCAAAAGTGAAGCTGTCTTGTACGTCACATCTGTATTACAATCGAAGGCGATCGTTTTATTGCAAATGTCCTCAATGGTACTCGGTGTGCTGTACGGTATCCTCCCAAGGTGAACATCTGCATGGTAATCAGGGTTATCTTCGCCGGCAGGTTGACCAAATTCATCAAACACTTCACCGTAGTATGTATCTCTATCACTATTCCAGGAAAGGCTGTCAGGATCAGTGAGCTCAGCATAATACAGGTCACTCGGTATTGGTGAATAGTTTGCACCATTATATGGACTATCTGGATCATTGTTGAATGGTACCATGTCCCGCCACGGCACATCACTCCAAAAACCAACCAATAATACGTACTCGATATTAGCCATATTCCCACGCAAATAGTTTCTTATCTTTTGCGCAAGATCATCTCCTACTACATTCGATTCGATGTATTCTGTTGTTACAATATTCACATCATAGCCTTTGCTCTGCCTATAAGTAACGAGAGAGTCAACTGAGCTCTGGAGCGAAGCTGGTAATATTATAGTATAATTATTTGCTCTTCTTGGCTGATCAGTTTTATACCATCTCTTGCAATCTTGCCAGTTGTAAATTACGTCTTCCGCAATTTTATCAAAAGTAATATCATTCATCAATCCTTTCCAGAACTCTGCCCTTCTGGTTTCAGGAACTGGCATTCTGTATTGTATTTCAACAGTAATAACAGGTGTATAGAAGAGTTTTTCAGAAATTGGTTTGTAAGAAAAATGAAAACATACTATATCAATAAGTATATACTTTCTGAGACCTCCCTTTGAAAGCAAAAAACCATAAGTCTCGGGATACAATCTGTCAGAGGAATAGTATTTGTTTTTTATCTTTACATACGACTCCCAGATCCTGGCGATTGCATCCGCGTGGTTTGATAAAGGGCATGTTGGTTCCATTGAAGGGATGGATAAGTCTGCCAATTTATTTCTGGTTC
>JAGMEZ010000227.1 GCA_023127905.1 Caldifarciminota bacterium | reverse complement strand
TATCCATTGTCCATTTAAGTGGGCTCTCCTTGTTTGTTATTGCTGCCTGTTCGGCAGGGAGACCGAAAGCATCCCAGCCAAATGGATGGAGAATTTGAAAACCATGCATTGCTTTGTAACGCCAGACAACGTCACCAAGTGTATAATTTCTGAAATGTCCAATATGGATGTCTCCTGATGGGTATGCATACATCTCAAGGAGAAAATATTTTTTCTTCGGTTTTTCGGGTGTCTTATAAAGACCTATTTCCTTCCATCTTTTTTGCCATTTTTCTTCTATCTCCTTAAAATTAAAGGTATCCATCTTTTCTCCGCTATTTTATGCTAACTAATATAGAGTAAGTTTTGTTATTGTGTTATTTAGTTATTTAGTTATTAAGTCATTGCGAGTGCATCAAGCCCCCTCTATCAAATTGGTGTTTCGGATTTAGTTATTTGTTCATCATTCTGATTTCGGGCTTCGTCATTTCTTGGTTATTAGTTATCTTCCTCTGAAATCTGTGTAATCATAAAAAAATATTTTAGATTATTGAATACAAAAAAACCCCACTTTCGTCAAGCGATAGTGGGGTTAGTCATTAAATAGCATCTTACGGTGGTCCGATAAACCCCACTGTTATGTTTAATCCATCCAACAAAAAATCCAAAACATTCAAGTTCCGCTCTCTTATATTCATATGATATATATATCAGATATCACACAATTTGTCAAGAATAAAATAAATTAGGGACGGAGGCTGTAAACTTGTAAACTTTCAGTATTTGCACACGAATCGGGGTTGTACTAAGAAATAAGATTTAGGGAACGAACTGGGGTCGGGCTGAAAAATAGTGGGCAACCGCAAGGGTTGCCCACTATTTGTTATCTAATATGATGTTTGCTTTTTACCATTTTACCATCTTTCATTTCAATTTTTCGCCAGGAGCTATTATCGTTTAAGGATACCCATCTTCGCTCTTCCGTTCTATAATGCCAATCTCTATCGACTTGATAATAGAATTGTACATCCTTACCTTCAAGTATATTCAGTATCTCATTATCGTGGTAGTTTAAATCATCATAATCTGTGTAAGCCCTTTGACCCATTTCAGAATATAATTCACTTAATTTAATCAATAGGTCATTGATGTTGGCATCTATTGGTTTAGCATTTAATCCAATTTTCTTTGATTCTATGTATGTAATTGGATAGCTGTGAGAAGGATAATCCGAATTTAGGTGATTGCTAATTTCTTCTGCTTTTTTTTTATCTGTTTGATGGTATGATAAAATTTCTTTACATAATTTTATCGATAACGAACTTGCTCTATCCACAGCACCTATTACCAATGGATGAATATATTGATACAATGAACTATATGGATTAAAATCTTTTGATTGAGATTCTTTATTCCATAGTCTTATAACCCTGCCTAACTCATCCTGGCTTACGCTCACTGAGACGTTATTTTTGTCAATTGGTGATAATTTGTGGGTTATGGATGTATCCACAGCTGATAGATACGCTAAAGCTCCCATATGTATTTCATCTGTACCTAATGCAAGCATAGTAGCAGCAGATGAACATTCCAAGGGGATTAGTGCAACGATTCTTTTAACATATTTCCTGATTAAATTTATTATTCTTAAAGATGCCCTACCGTCACCACCAGCAGATTTTATGAATAGATATAGCGTCTCGCCTAAATCAACTTTCTTAAGTATTTCATAGAAGCCAATTATATCATTATTGCAAATAGAACCATTTTGTGAGTTCCAATAACATATTAAATCACCTTGCAGTATTGATTCAATTTTATTGATGATTGATTGGGTTTCTGAGAATAAAACGGGTGGTTTTATAACTTCTCTATCCTTGCTTTTAGGTGTATTAATCATTTATTTCCTCTCCTTTTTAAATTCATTAAACTTATGGTTTATACAGTTTTTCTACTAACTTGTATGTTTGTAAGAAGGTTAAATAGTTTATCCATTCAGGTGTAATTTATACAAAAATATATAAGACTTGTCAAGAACAAAAAAGTAAAAAACTTTTTGACAAATTGGCATAAATTCTTTCTGCTAAAAAATATTTTGAGGATGGATTAAAGATAGCAAGAGAAATAGGGCATAATTGGAAAAATGGAATTAGTGATTTGTGCGAATGGTTGGAAAGAAAAAGCAGAAGAAGCTATAAAATCTTTATGCTAATTTTTCCTTTAGTTGCATTTTTCAGAATTTCAACAAATTCTGTTTTAAGTTTTTCATCTATTTCAACACAGTACTCTGTTGGATCACAATAATTTTCTTTCAATAATCGGGCTTTTTGGTGTTCTAAGATATTTCGTATCTTTCCAGTGTCGCACATATCAAAAGAAAGTTCAAGTATAATGTTGGATACTGAACTTACTTTTTCAGATGCATTAATGACTAAAGAAGCGCATTCACGATATGCCCTATTTAAACCGCCAAGACCAAGTTTAATTCCACCAAAGTATCTTGTGACAACAAGAAGCGTATTAGTGAGGTTTGCATTGATAAGTTCCTGTAAAATAGGGAGTCCTGAACTCCTCGGTGGTTCGCCATCATCTGAGAATCTCTCTTTTATGTTTTCGTGACCAATCCTGAAAGCATATGGATAATGGGTTGCATTCTTAAATTCATTCTTTATTTCATCAATCCTTTTTTTTGATACCTCAAGAGATGAAACAGGAAAGATGGTTGCTATAAATTTTGATTTTTTTACATTGATTTCTATTCGTTCTTTTTTCTTTACAGTATAAAATACCATAATCTATTTAATTAGACATAAGACACGAGACAATAGACATAAGACATTATTCTCCCGATATTTATTTTGACAATGATACATTTTTGAGGTCTATAGTCTTAGGTCTGTGGTCTTTTGTCTAAGCCAAAGTTATCTATTTTTATTAGCAATAAGTTTTTTATACAAGGCTATATATTTCTTTGCGGATGCTTCCCATGAGAAATCCAAATCCATGCAATTTTTTATTAATTTTTTCCATTGTTTTCCTTTCTTAAAAGTATTAAGTGAACGTTTTAGTGCTTTAAGAAAAGACGAAGAGGTGAATTTATCGAATACAAACCCACTTCCTTTGAGGGTATCGGTTGAGAATTCTAAAACAGTATCCTTGAGTCCACCTGTCCCGTGAACAACAGGCACAGTTCCATATTTGAATGCAATGAGTTGTCCGAGTCCACAGGGTTCGAATCGAGAAGGCATCAGAAAGATATCACATCCTGCATAAATCTGGTGTGCAAGCTCGTTGTCAAAGCCTATGTTAACCCTAAGTTTATCGGGATATTTTGTTGCCATGTTTTTCAATAGTTCCTCATAAACTCTATCTCCTTTTCCAAGAACAATAGTTTGAACATCCTCATCGATAAGTTCCCTAAGAGCTTTTGCAAATATGTCTATTCCCTTCTGTTCAGCAAGCCTTGATATCATTCCGAGTAATGGTTTATGGATGTCAGTATCGAGATTCGATTTTCTTGTAAGAAAGGATTTATTCAATAGTTTCCCTCCCAGTACTTTTTTTGAATATGTGTATTTTATAAGTTTATCTTCCTCCGGGTTCCACATTTCATAATCAATACCATTTATTATTCCAACAAGGTTATTCTTTCTTGTTTTCAATATTCCCTCGAGTCCCATTCCAAAATCTTCTGTTAATATTTCAGAAGCATATGTTGGGCTAACAGTTGTTATATAGTCAGAAAAGACAATTCCACCTTTTAAAATATTAAGCTTCCTGAAAAACTCGAGTTTATCTATTGTGAAAAGTGACCAGTCCAGATTAATTTCTGGCATTACATTTTTTTCAAAGATACCCTGATAAGCAATGTTGTGGATTGTTAAAACGACTGGTATCTTCGATAATTTCTCGCTGGAGTAATTGTTTTTTAGATAAATAGGTATTAATGATGCTTGCCAATCATGAATATGTACTATTTCAGGGGTAAAGATTTTTCGTCTGATAATGTCTATTGTGCCGTTGGAAAAAAGCGCGAACCGTAATGCATTATCCTTATAATCACCTTTCCTGTCTCCATAAAGTCCTTCACGTCCGAAGAATTTGTCATTTTCAATCCAATAAAAGATTATTCCATCCTCTCGTTTTCCTTCATAAATGGAACAGAACTCAGCTCTGTTACCAAGATTTACAGGATATCTATCAAGAACTTTAAGAGGGATTGTCTTGCCAAAATCAATGGATTTATATTTTGGCATTACTACCCTGACGTCATGGTTTAATTTCTTTAACGCTGAAGGAAGTGTTCCTGCAACATCTGCAAGTCCTCCAGTTTTAGCATATGGTACGACCTCAGAAGAAACCATTAGAATTTTCATCTTATTTTTCCTTTCTATTAATCTTCTCTTTAACTCAACTCACAGAGACTCATCCCGTTCTGTAAGAATTACATTCCATCCTGCATCTTACATCCTACATCCCTTATTCTTTTTCCTTTTTCTTGACATTTGCTTCCCTGAGACTTTTTGCTGCGTCTTCGGGTACAGTTGGATTTATGTAAAAACCAGTGCCCCACTCGAATCCCGCAATTCTTGTTAACCTTGGCATTAATTCGATATGCCAGTGAAAATCTGCTTCAATAGTATTCCAGTAGCCAGGGTCACTATAATATCTATTAGGTGCCGTATGTATCACAAAGTTATAAGGTGCGTCTCCGAGAATAACAAAAAGTCTCTGGAAAATATCTTTAATTATATAAGAAAGTTGTGTTAACTCCTCATCACGTATTAAATCAAAATCGGGTGAATGGTTCTTTGGAAGGATCCATATTTCATACGGTGAACGGGCTGCGAAGGGTGAAATAGCAATAAAGGATTCATTCTCTACTATTATCCTTGATTGGTCAAAATGTTCCTGTTCTATCATATCACAAAATATACACCTATGCTTATAATCGAAGTACATTTTTGCTCCCATCAGCTCTTCCTTTACTATTTTTGGAGTAATTGGGGTGGCAATGAGTTGTGAATGGGGGTGCTCGAGAGATGTACCAGCTTCATAACCATGGTTCTTAAAAATGAGAATATAACGTAAACGAGGGTCTTTTTTCAAATCTTTGCTTCTCTCGCGATAAAACCAGAAAATCTTTGCTATCCTTTCAGTATTAAAAGATGAAAAACCTTCATTGTGTTCAGGAGTTTCAATAATAACTTCATGGGCACCAACACCTGAGATTTTATCGAACATTCCAAGTCCTTTCCTTCTTAGTTCTTCCTCTACCTTTAGTGCAGGGAACTTGTTGGGGATTACGCGAATTTCCCATCCTCTACTATTCGCAGGTGTTCCATCCTTTCTCCAGGCTGTTATTTCAGGAGGGGTTTTATCTTCGTTTCCCTCGCAAAATGGGCAGTGACTTATTTGTATCTCTTTTTTTTGAACAGGAAAGTCGTGTGGTCGCATCCCACGTTCTGTGGATATTATTACCCACCTTCCAATAATCGGGTCTTTCCGTAGCTCAGGCATACGTTTTCCCTCCTTCTCGTGTTTTAGGAATGACAACAATACCGTTTTCAGAAACAAAGTATTTTTTTCTATCACGTTTCTCGTCGTATCCGATCTCTGTTCCCTTTTCTAACGTAACACCTTTATCAATAATTGCACGCTTTATTTTACAGTGTTTACCAACTACTACATTATTCATTAGAATAGACTTTTCGATATAAGCTTTATCATTAATAACAACATTGTAGGATAAAATGGAGTTTTCAACAATTCCCCCTTTGATTATACACCCCAGTGAAACGATAGAATTAATAATTTTATTGTTTTTGGAGTTACCTTTGAAAATAATCTTTGCTGGAGGAAGTTGGGGTCTAAACGTAAATATTGACCACTCGTTATCGTAAAGGTTGAGTTCAGGGAGTGGGGAAACAATGTCCATGCTTGCATCCCAATATGCATCTATAGTGCCAATATCACGCCAGTAATCCTGCTTAAGAACGTATCCAAAAACCCTTTTTTTTGAGATAATCCGTGGTAGGATATCCTTGCCAAAATCATGAGATGAATCTCTCTTTGCATCCTCAATCACATATTTTACAAGAGTAGCCGTATTGAAAACATAAACCCCCATAGAGGCAAGATTATAGTTCTTTTTGGGTGAATAGGTATATATTTTTGGCTTCTCTTTGAATCCGACAATCCTTTTTCCCTTACTTAATTCAATAATTCCATATCGAGACATATCTTTGTAGGGGATTTTCACTGTTCCAACTGTGACATCGGCTTTTTTCTCAATATGAAACTGTATTATCTTTCTATAATCCATTTTATAAATGTGATCACCGGAGAGAATAAGAATAATCGCGGGTCTTTCCTGTTGAATTGAATAAATGTTTTGAAAAACAGCATCAGCAGTTCCCTTATACCAATCAAGCGTTACCCTTTGCTGGGCCGGAAGGGTTGCTATGAATTCTCCGAGTCGGGGAATAAACATTTTTGACCAACCGAGCATGATGTGTCTTTCGAGCGAAAGTGATTTATATTGTGTAAGGAGATATATCTTTCTCAAACCCGAGTTAACACAGTTTGAAAGAGTAAAATCAATAATTCTATAAATTCCGCCAAAGGGTGCTGCTGGCTTTGCCCTGTCCCTTGTGAGGGGATATAATCTTTCCCCTTTTCCCCCTGAAAGAATCATGACAAGTATATTATCCATATTTTTTCTCAATGTTACTTTTTCTTTTCATTATTTTTCTTTCTTCTTTATTGTCGGGATTAAGGAGTCCCTCCTACATTTACTCCTTTTTTATGTCAAGTAGTTCCCTTACCTTTAATTTTAATTCTGTTAGATCTGAACTCTTTATTACGTATGCATCAGCCATCCATGTGAGAAAGTTGCTTTTATACATTGAGTATGCACTGTTTATGATGACTGGTAATTTTCTATCCATATCAAGCACTTTTCCAAGTAATTCAATACCATCCATTCCAGGCATTCGAATATCAAGGATAACAATATCGGGTTTTACCTTTTTAAATATTTCGACAGCTTCTAAGCCGTCACTTGCGAGTATAACCTTGTAACCCTCATCAGAAAGGACCTGTTCATAAAGGCATCTGATTCCTTCGTCGTCGTCAACTACCATTACTTTTTCCATTTTCTCTCCTTTTCACCTTATTTGCTTTCTTTCTTTTTGTTGAGAAATATACTGAAGGTTGTGCCTTTCTGTACTTCGCTTTCTACTTTAATAAAGCCTCCATGTGCATTTATTATCTTCTGTGTGATGGTGAGACCAAGCCCGAGTCCTCTCTTTCTTGTTGTAAAGAAAGGATTGAAGATGTTTTGTAAAATCTCTGCAGGTATTCCTCCCCCATTATCCTTGATCTCTATCTTCACGGTATCCTTTTTATCGATTGTTTTTATATTTATTTCACCACTCTTCTCCAGAGAATAGACTGCATTTCGAAAAATGTTTAGTAACCCCTGTTTAATTCTGTCTCTGTCAATTGGAATAAGGGGAAGATTTGTATCGAGTGATTTTGTAACAGTAATATCCTTTTCGTGAAAATCATTTGCCATTGATTCAAGTATATCCTTTATAACATCATTTATGTTCTCTAAACGTAAATGAATTTCGGGTCCTTTTACAAAAGTAATCGCTCTGTCAAGTACTCTTTCTAATCTTTTTGTTTCGTCTGCTATGATGCCAGCATTTTTTCTCACCCGCTCGAGATCGTCCGGTTTTCTGAGAATTCCACTGGCAAATCCACCTATGTTTGATAATGGGATTCTAATTTCATGGGCGATATAGGCAACAGTTTCACTCAATGCTGATAGTTTCTCAGAAAAACGGAGTGTGTCTTTAAGTCTATTGACAAGTTTTTGATATTCTTCTAATTCTTTCTTTCTATTTTCAAGACGTCTGTATTCCATAACACCTTTTATAGCAAGCGAAGAGTAATCTGAAAAAATGTTTAATTCGTCGAAATTCTCGTCACTTATTGGAATACGGTTGAATTTGTTATCTGCTAATATAATCCCGAAGGTTCTATTGTCTGAAACAAGTGGCAAAATAATAAATTCATCAATATCAAGTATATCGAATATTTTTTTTTCTTCTATTTCTTTACTCATTCTTTCAACTTTAATAACCATTTTTTGATCGATTGATTTCTTTATTATATCAGGCAGTGCGTCCATCCTGTAAAAGAGTTTCTCGACGATTGGGTAAAGAGGAAGTTCCTCTTTTGAGTTTAATTTGTTAAAGGTGAATAGTAATTCTTTGAGATTTTTCCTTGAAGCTTGTTTCCAAATTTTTCTTGCCTCTTCACTGCTTGTAGGTCCTAATCCCATACGTCCTTTGAGTAATCCTTTTCCTCCATCTACTAACAAAAGAAATCCTCTGTTGAAACCGAATGCCTGACCTGCTGTAACTGCAGTTAGTATCAAATAACAGAGTTTATCAAGATCCTTCGTTTCCTGCATAAGATAGAAGAGTTCAAAGAGTAGAAGCAACCCGGCACCTCTTTTTGCAATTCCAGTTGTATCATTTATGAGAAGTAATACAAGAGGTTTTTCTGATTTTACCCTTTTTACTTCAATATCAATGTTGGTTTCCTTTTGTGTATTTGGGTCCGTGTAATAGATGCTATGGATTTCAAGGTCATTATTCGATTCAAAAACTGTTTTTATTGCCGTCATAATATTATATTCATGAGTGATATATTCGGGAAGTAGATTTAATACATTTTCACCTGTAAAGCAATCGTTCTCTATTCCAAGTTCTCTACATAAGGAGGCATTTACAAATTGGACCTTTAGATCCTTATCGACTGCGAAGATAATAGTTTTAAGTTTACGTAAAATCCCAATGAGAGATTCAGAATTTAGATTCATATTTCTCCTTTCAAGAATTCTTAATATTTATAATTCAAAACTAAAATAAAGTCAAGAGAAAAAGAGATAGATTGTTTGATGTAAAATTATGGAACTTTTTAATTGACAAACAGTAATTTTTAACGTATTATAGGAAAAAATTTGAATATAGAAAGAATGTAAAGGGAGTTGGAGGTTTTATGAAAAGGACATATCAGCCAAGCAGACGTAAGAGACGTAAAAAACATGGATTTAAGAAGAGAATGTCATGTAAAAGTGGAAGGAAAATCCTTGCTCGAAGAAGAAAAAAAGGAAGGAAAAATCTTACTGTCTCTCAGAAAAAACAATAAATTAAAGAAGAATTCAGAATTTAAAGAGATCTATCGTTCAGGAGAGAGAAAATCAGGGGAAGATCTTACTATTATTTTTAGTGTAAAAAAAGGATTTAGATTTGGTATTTCATTTAAGCGTGATGCAAAACCTGCCGTAAAAAGAAACAGAACAAAAAGGAGATTGATGGAGATAGTAAGAAAGAATAAAAAATTAATTGAAAAAGATATTCATATGGTTATCTATTGTACAAAAAAATCATTTGACCTTTCTTTTGACGAACTCGCGACTGAATTTGGTCATTTACTTAAGGATGCAAGAATCGTCGAATGAAAATATTAGCTATCCTTTTTATTAAATCATATAAAACATATATATCACCACTCCTCCCGGGAACCTGTCGTTTTTACCCTTCCTGTTCAACATACTGTCTTATGTCTATTGAAAAATATGGTTTTATTAAGGGGATCTTTAAAGGGATATTTAGGATTCTAAGATGCAATCCCTTTCACCCAGGCGGATACGATCCAGTGAAATAGGAGATAAAGTGGATAAAAAAACAATAATAGCGGTTCTTCTAATAGCAGTAATTTTCATTGTTTACACCATGGTTATAAAACAACCAAAGCAGCAATCTGATGATACAGTAAAAGAAGAAGTAGTTGTAGAGAAGGAAGAAAAGGAGAAAGAGAAAGAGATAAAAAAAGAGGAAACTGAGAAAGTAGATGAGAAAATCGAATTAACTACTAAAGATAAGGAAATGGAAAAGTTGATCGAAGTTCAAACGAATCTTTATAAGGCTCAGTTTTCAACAATAGGTGCAACGATTCAGAGTATGCAACTCCTGAAGTATCCTGGAGAAGGGGAAGAACCAGTGGAACTCATACCTGAAGGAGGAAATCAGATCTCAATATCACTTATTCAGGATGAAGGCAGTAATGATTTAAGTCAGTTTCCTACCATATGTAAAAAGGAGAGTATCAGGCTTATTGGTGATTTAAAAGATAGTCTTGTTTTCTATTATGTGAAAAACGGTACACCGTTCCTTAAGAAAGTCTTCATTTTTGAATCCAACAGCTACATTATAAAACTCCGCCTTGAATCTCTTGATACGAGACCATATTCTATGAAACTCGGTTTTGATTCAGGTCTTATGTTAACGGAGAAGGATAAAAAAGATGAGATGGCATATACCAACTTTGTAGCAATGTTGGGTGAAAATTTTGAAAGAATGAAATTGCGAAACGTAAAAGAAGAAAAATCAACAATTGAGGGAGAAATAAATTGGGCTGGAGTTACCTCTAAATACTTCCTCTTTTTTGTCTTACCTGAGAATAAAGAACTGAAAAAAGTTAGTCAGTGGAAAATAGAAAAAAAGATGATTGGTTTTTCAGTAACGACGAAAGAAATAGAAAAAGCGGATTTTTCACTCTACTTTGGTCCCATTGATTATTATTTGCTAAAAGATATGGGAAATGGTCTTGAAAAGAGTGTTTATTTCGGGTGGAATTGGATTGCTCCGATAAGCAAAGTAATATTTTTTGTATTCATTGGAATCCATAAAGTAATACCAAATTATGGGGTAGTTATAATAGCTTTTTCAACAATAATGATGGTTGTCTTTTTTCCTTTGACTTTTAAAAGCCATGCTTCGATGCAACGGATGCAGAAGCTCCAGCCTAAAATGGAGGCAATAAGAAAGAAACACAAAGAAGATGTTCAGAAAATGAATGCAGAAATTATGAAACTTTACAGCCAGCATAAAGTGAATCCTCTGGGTGGATGTCTTCCACTCCTGCTCCAGATGCCAGTATTTTTTGCACTCTATGCAGTTCTCAGAAGTACAATTGAGCTTAGAAGGGCTCCTTTTATATTCTGGATCACAGACCTTTCTATGAAGGATCCATACTACGTATTGCCAATACTGATGGGTGCGGCAATGTTTTTTCAGCAAAAGCTTACTGTAACAGACCCAAGACAGAAAGCCATGACCTATTTTATGCCTCTATTTCTTGTTTTCATTTTTGCAAGGCTTCCTTGTGGAATAGTATTATACTGGTTTGTTTACAATCTTTTGTCGATTCTCCAGCAATACCTAATTAAAAGAGGTGAAAAGGAAGAAGTGGTGAGAGTTGAGGCAGAAGAATGACCACCAATGGTTACTGTATTGAAACAGGTAAGACAGTGGAAGAAGCTGTAGCTAAAGCGATTAAAAACCTCGAATGCTCAAAAGATGAAATTAAAGTAGAAATTCTTGATAAAGGTGGAAAAAAGAAGTTTTTAGGTCTGGTAAAAACGCCTGTAACTGTTAAAGTAAGCCTTAAAGACGATCTTTCAAAGGTAAAAACTATTATTGAGGATATTCTATCTCTTATGGAGATTGAAGGAGAAATTTTTGAAACTAAAGTTGGCTCGGACAATATTATAAAGATATTTACAGCTGGTTACGATGGACTTCTTATTGGAAAGGGTGGTAGGACACTTAATGCTCTACAATATTTAGTTTCAAAGATGGCAAAAAAATCAGGAATTAATCTCTCTTTTTATATCACAGTTGGCAACTACAAAAGACCTTAACGTAAGAAAAATGGTCTCAGATAATGATACTATTGTAGCGATTGCTACGCCTTCTGGAGCTGGTGGTATTTCTGTTATAAGGGTAAGTGGAAACGATGCATTCGTTGTTGCAGAGAAAATCTTTAAAGGAAATTCATCTCCACAGGAAATTGGAAGTCACAGGGTTATATATGGAAAAATAGTAGACCCCGTAACAGACGAAGATATTGACAAAGTTCTTCTTACTGTAATGCGTTCTCCGAAGACCTATACTGGAGAAGATACCATTGAAATCAGCTGTCATGGCGGTATTGTTCCAGCCCAGAGAATTCTTGAGACATGTATCAGTACAGGTATAAGGATGGCAGAGAGAGGAGAATTCACTAAAAGGGCTTTTTTAAATGGTAAGCTGGATCTTGCTCAGGCTGAGGCAATACTTGATATTTTTTCTGCTAAAACCCGGGAAGGTTTGCGTGGAGCGCTCTATCAACTTGATGGACTTCTTTCCAAAAAGATAAAAATCCTAAAAGATTCTCTTGTATCTCTCCAGTGTGATATTGAACTCTCCCTTGATTTTGCTGATGAGGATATTTATGTTCCTGAGAAGGGAAGTGTTCTTGAAAAAATAAACTCAACGATAGATATAATTAACGAATTAATTAAGAAAGGGAAAAGTGCAAGTCTTTTGAGGGATGGTGCAAGTGCAGCGATAATCGGGAAACCAAATGTTGGCAAGTCATCCCTCCTCAATGCTCTTCTTCTTGAAGAACGAGCTATTGTAACTCCAGTTCCTGGAACAACGAGGGATGTAATTGATGGATGGATAAACATTAATGGAATTCCTTTGAAAATATGTGATACCTGTGGATTTCAGGATACTGAAAATATTATAGAAACAATCGGGATAGAGAAGACGAAAGAAGCTATGGAGACAACATCCTTCTCTCTCTTTGTCACAGATGGTTCGTTAGAATTAGAGAAAGAGGATAGAGAAATATTTACTAGGATTAAGAAGAAACCTCTTATCATTGTAATCAATAAAGTTGACCTTCCAAAGAGAGTAAATATTTCGGATATTGTTAATGGAAGCTCCTATCCTATCTGTGAAGTTTCTGCAAAGGAACATACCGGAATTGAACAACTAAATGAAGAAATCCTTAAACTGATTGGAGCAACAGAACTAAAAATAGATGAAGGCATCCCAACCAGAACAAGACATCTAGACCTTCTTTCGAGAGCGAAGAAATGCCTTGTTAATGCAAATATCGGGGTCAGTGAGAATAAAAGCCCCGAGCTTATTGCTCTGGATATAAAAGAAGCATTAAATTCACTTGGGGAGATTATCGGGGAAGTTACACCGAAAGAAATTCTTGACAAAATTTTTCAGGAGTTCTGTATTGGAAAATAATAAAGGCAGGAATACGCTTATCAAATTTTCACTTGCATTCTCAATTATAGCCTTCATTATTTCAATAATGACATTTTTTAAGACCGGTGGAATGTCTGATATAAAAAAGCAAATTTATATTTTAAAAGAAGATGTAAAAGAAGCAAAATTACAATCAGAGATACGTATGGAGAATCGTTCCATTCTGTTAGGTGCGTTATACAATATGGCTGATTCTGTTGATTCCTTAAAAACAGGAAACTTACCTGAATCGAAAAGACTAATAGATGAGGCAATTGAAAAGATAATATATGTTGAGAAGAAAGTTACAGAGAAGAAGAGAGAGCAGCTTAGGAAAATAAGAGG
>JAGMEZ010000226.1 GCA_023127905.1 Caldifarciminota bacterium | reverse complement strand
CCATCTATGGTTATCAAGTCGCCTTTTTTGACAACCTTATCACCAACTGTGAATTGTTCTTTTTTATAATCGACCACTATTGCTTCACAACCGACAACACATGGTTTTCCCATTCCCCTCGCAACAACGGCTGCATGTGATGTCATACCTCCGCGTGCAGTCAGTATACCCTGAGCCGCATTCATTCCTCCAACATCTTCAGGAGAGGTTTCTAATCTGACAAGTATCAACTGCTCCTTTTTATCTTTCACGATCTCCTTTGCTTCGTCCGATGAGAAAACGACTTTTCCTGATGCTGCGCCTGGAGAGGCAGGTAAACCTTTTGCTATAACTGTGAATTTTGCAGTGGGATCCAACATAGGATGGAGCATCTGGTCAAGATGCTCTGGTGATATCCGTGCTACAGCCTCTCCCTTTGTGATTAATTCTTCCTTGACCATATCGACTGCAGTTTTAATGGCAGATAATGCTGTTCTTTTTCCTGTCCTTGTTTGAAGAAGATAGAGTTTTCTTTCCTCAGCAGTAAATTCCAGATCCTGAATGTCGCGAAAATGTTTTTCGAGTTTTGTTCTAATCTCAGATAGCTCATTGTAAATTTCTGGCATTTCCTCTTCGAGGGAAATAAGGTCTGAATCACCTTTCTGAATCTTATTTAAAGGATGAGGCGTTCTAATGCCTGCTACTACATCCTCACCCTGGGCATTGACCAGGTATTCACCGTAAAAGACATTTTCCCCTGTCGCAGGATTCCTTGTAAATGCGACGCCTGTTGCACTATGTTTACCCATATTTCCATAGACCATTGTCTGGACATTTACGGCTGTTCCCCAGTTATCCGGTATGTTATTTATCTTTCTATATTCTATTGCCCTTTTTGTATTCCAGGATTTAAAAACTGCCTTTATTCCACCCCACAACTGCTCGATGGGTTCTTCCGGGAAATCTTTGCCCTTTTTGTCTTTTATAAGTTTCTTGTATCTTCCTACAAGTTCCTTAAGAGCTTCTGCATCAAGTTCTGTATCCTGTTTTGCTCCTTTCTCTTGTTTCAACCGGGTAAGAATTGATTCAAACTCGTGATGTGGAACACCCATAACCACATCACCGTACATCTGAATTAATCTTCTATAGCAGTCATATGCAAATCTTGGATTGTTTGATTTTTTTGAAAGTCCTTCTGTTGTTGCATTATTAAGTCCAAGGTTGAGAACAGTATCCATCATTCCGGGCATAGAAACCCGAGATCCTGACCGTACGGAAAGAAGAAGTGGGTTCTCTATATCTCCAAATTTCTTGCCTGTTACACTTTCAACGATTGTCAACTGCTTTTTCACTTCATCTTCAAGCCCCATCGGGTATTTGTTATTTTCGTAATAATGGGTACAAACCTCAGTGGAAATGGTAAATCCAGGGGGGACGGGAATTGAAATATTTGTCATCTCAGCAAGACCAGCACCTTTACCTCCAAGGATATTCTTCATCGTACCTGTGCCCTCAGCCTTTTTATCTCCAAAGAAATAGACATATTTTTTAGCCATAAAACCTCCTTACAAGTGTACAGTTTAATAAAAATTTCACAAGCACATATACTATCCAAATAATGAAGAAAAGTCAAGTTTTTATTTGACAAAATATAAAAAAAGATATAGTATAACCTTTGCTGTAATGTGGAAAGAATACAGAAGACGGAAGACAGAACGAAAGCGAAAAGGTAAAGAATAGTTCCTTCGGAACGGTATAGGTTGCTTCGCAACGGAGATTGGCTCTTCGCACTGCTCAGAGCGGTAAAAGGATAAGTAACAAGTGGAAAGATGCAAGTGACAAGTTAAAAGTAGAAAAATCGTTTCATTGGTTTTAGCAAAAGAAGCAAATGAAAAAAAATCATAAATAATGTTAAAGAGAAGTGTTCTTCTAATTTTGTTATTTGTTGGTATTGTTTCAGGATGCAGACTATTCTCACCGACTGGATCCGGGGTAATTCCACAGGTTAAGATTGTATCGCCGCAGGATGGTGATACGATAAAAACAGCTTCCGTTGTTATTAATGTGGAAGTTACGAGCAATGAGGAAATATTAAAGGTGAAGTTCTTCGATAATAATCTTTTTCTTGGTGAAGTTCAGACGTATCCATATGAACATTTATGGGAAACTGCATTTGTGAGTAACGGACAGCATAATCTTAAGGCAGAGGCAGTGAACGTGTCTGGGAACACCGGTAGTTCTCCGAATGTCTCTGTTATTGTTTCAAAGGAAGAGATGTATAATTGGCGATTCTTCGACTCTCCAACCGCATCTAATCTGAATGCTATTTTTGCGAACGATAGTCTTAATATATGGATTTGTGGAGATAATGGTAATATTCTATCATACGATGGATCAGATTGGATATTATCAGAGATTTCAGGCACTATTTATGCTGATCTTTTTGATTTGCATTTTATCTCACCTAATAAAGGGTGGTGTGTAGGGGATAATAGCCTGCTTAAGTTTGATAATGGAACCTGGAGTCAACTGCTCTTATTGGAGAAGGAGAAATTTCTTTCTATTTTTCGTTTTGATGACATCAGTCCTGGTTGGGTAGGTAATTATGAAGGAAGGATGTTTGTTTTTACAGGAGACTCATTGGTAAAATACGAAACACTTGATACTATGCCAATAACTGATATACTTGGAATTACCCCCTCGGATATCTGGGCGTGCTGTGGTAATTCTTTATTTCACTTTAATGGAACAAACTGGTTGCTGGATACAACATTTGTCGGCGAAAAAGTAATCTCTCTCTGTCTACAGGATGGTACGGATATATGGGCAGTTGGTACATATATTTACTTTTACGATGGATACAAATGGGAGAAAAGAGACCTACCCTCACAATGTGGAGTAAACAGCGAACTCTATGCAGTACATTTTGCAACTCCCTCGAATGGTGTTGCCTGTGGCAAGAGTGATGGAGAAGGGTTAATTATTTCGTATGATGGTGTTCAGTGGAGAAAAGAAACTATGCAAATAGAAAATAGACTACTTTACGGTATCTGTAGATTTACAAATGGTGAAGGATGGGCAATCGGTTATCGAGGAACCATCCTTCATAGTAAAGGAAATTGAAAGACATAGCAAATAGAGCGAGTGTATTTAGTTTAAAAGTTATAAGTAGACTGTATTAACGGAATAAAAAACCAATAACATATTAATTTATTGAGAGGAGAATTGATGGATATAAAACCAGGTGATGTCCATAGCATTCTTAGCCGGTGGATTCTTGCTGATGGATTTGATATCGTTATGGATTTAGAAAAAAGCCATGGAAGTTTTGTATTTGACAGTAAAAGAAATAGAGAGATGATTGATTTCTTTACCTGTTTTGCTTCATCGCCAATTGGGTATAACCACCCAAAGCTCAGAGATGAAGCTTTTTCCGAGAAAATGAGCCGCGTTTCAGTAAATAAACCTTCAAACTCAGATATTTACACAATCGAAATGGCTGAATTCATTGATACCTTTGCGAAGATTGCAAGACCCGAGATTTTTAATCATCTCTTTTTTATAAGCGGGGGTGCTCTTGGAATTGAAAATGCGTTGAAGACTTCCTTTGACTGGAAGGTTAGAAAAAATAGAAAAAGAGGAATTGGAAATGAAAAGGGTATGAAGGTGATTCATTTTGAGCAGGCATTTCATGGTAGGACTGGATACACACTCTCATTAACAAATACATTTGATCCGAGAAAGACGATGTATTTTGCGAAATTTGACTGGCCGCGTTTTAAAAACCCTAAATTATATTTTCCTTTTACAGAAGAGGAAAGAAGGCGGGTGGAGGGGGTTGAGAATGAAGTGATACTTGGTATAAAAGCAACGATAAAGGAGCATGGTGATGACATAGCAGCTATAATTATCGAACCTATACAGGGAGAGGGTGGCGATAATCATTTCAGGGGTGAATTTCTTAAGGAAATTAATGATATTGCTAGAGAAAATGATTGTATGTTTATTCTCGATGAGATTCAGACAGGTGTTGGATTAACCGGAAAAATGTGGTGCTATGAGCATTTTGGTATTGAACCAGATATAGTTGCATTTGGAAAAAAAACACAGGTGTGTGGTATAATGGTTGGTCCGCGAGTTGATGAGGTAGAGGATAATGTTTTTTCCGAGTCAAACAGGTTGAATTCTACCTGGGGGGGGAATCTTGTTGATATGGTTCGATGTCAGAGATATCTGGAAGTTATAGATGAAGAGGGTTTGATTGAGAATGCAGAAAAAGTAGGAGATTATCTTCTTAAAAGAGTAGAAGAACTTTCCGGGGATTTCGATGAAGTGGTATCAAATGTGAGAGGGAGAGGGCTTATGATTGCCTTCAGTCTTCCTGATACAGAGACGAGAGATAAGGTTTTTAAAAGATGTTGGGATGAGAATCTTCTTATTCTGAAAACTGGAGAAAAAAGTATTAGATTCAGGCCTCCCCTAAACCTTTCGAGGGAAGAAGCAAATTTAGGAATTGAGATAATTGGGAAGGTCCTAAAAACCCTTCTTTAACATATTAAAAATCTTTTCCATCTATGTAACTATTAAGTAAGGGAACGATAATATCCTCTTAACGTTATAAATAGATAAATAAGGATCTTTGGTTATTAGACTGATCTAATAATCTTATTGACAAGTGGCTATTTATTTTGTATTATTTACGATATAAAATGAAAAAGATGAGAATTGTACTGACAGGAGGAGCTGGATTTATTGGTTCTCACCTTACTTCTTTTCTTCTCAATGAAGGACATTCTGTTATTGTACTTGATAATTTTATAACTGGTAAGAGGGAAAATATCGAACCCTTCTTTGATAAGGAAGAGTTTGATTTTATTGAGCAAGATGTTACAAAATATATTGATATAGAGGGGGATGTTGATTATATCCTTCATTTTGCTTCTCCAGCCAGTCCTATCGATTATTTAAAATATCCCATTCAGACGATGAAAGTAGGGGCACTCGGAACACTTAATACTCTCGGGCTGGCAAAAATGAAGAAGGCAAAATTTTTGCTTGCATCAACATCTGAAGTATACGGAGACCCTAAGGTTCATCCCCAGAATGAAGATTATTGGGGTCATGTTAATCCAATCGGACCACGTGGTGTATATGACGAATCAAAGAGATATGCGGAGGCTCTCACGATGGCATACCATAAATTTCATTTGATTGATACAAGAATAATCAGGATATTCAATACATTTGGTCCCAAAATGCGTCCGGATGACGGAAGGGTTATTCCAACGTTTGTTATGCAATGCCTCAAAGGAAAATCACTCACTATTTTTGGTTCAGGTAAACAGACAAGGAGTTTCTGTTACATATCCGATCTTATAGATGGAATTTATAGACTTATGATGAAAGACTATCATTTTCCGGTTAATCTTGGAAATCCTAAAGAGATAAGTATTGAAAATTTGGCGAAAAGTATCGCTAATATAACCGGAAGAGAGGTATCGATCGTTTATAAGGGTCTCCCAGAAGACGATCCTCAGTGTAGAAAACCTGATATTTCTAAGGCAAAGGAACTTCTTTCGTGGGAACCACACGTTGATTTAATGAAAGGTCTGATTGAAACAGTTGAATGGTTCCAGAGTTTACACAAAGAGGTTTAGGATGAATAAACGGGTTCTTGTAATTATTCCAACATATAATGAAAAGGAGAATATTGAGAAGATAATTAATGCTGTCTTGAATATTTGCAAAAATGCAGATGTTCTTGTTGTTGATGATAATTCACCTGATGGAACCGCACACATTGTGAGATCAATCCAGAAAAGAACAGAGAGGGTTCATCTTATAGAAAGAGAAGGAAAGTTGGGTCTGGGTACGGCTTATGTGAGGGGGTTTAAGTTTGGTGTGAAGAGGAAATATGACTATCTTTTCGAGATGGACGCAGATTTTTCCCATGAACCTGAAGATTTACCAAGGTTTTTAGAAGCAATAAAACAGGCAGATCTTGTAATCGGTTCTCGATACAAAAACGGAATTAGTGTTGTGAACTGGCCCATATTAAGGCTTTTTTTAAGTTATTTTGCAAATGTTTATGCAAGGATTGTAACAGGAATTCCTGTTCTGGATCTTACCGCTGGATTCAAATGCTTTAAGAGGGAAGTGATTGAATCAATAGATCTTGACAGTATCCATTCAGATGGATATGGTTTTCAAATAGAGATGAATTATTGGGTTTTTAGAAAAGGTTACAGAATAAAG
>JAGMEZ010000225.1 GCA_023127905.1 Caldifarciminota bacterium | reverse complement strand
TTAGACTATTCTTTTACAGTTAGGGGTGAGTAATGCTTATAAACCTGCATGAATAAAGGGTTCAATGTTCAAGATCGCCAAAAGGTGGTGCCATAGAAACTAAAGAAAAAGCTTGACAAATATATGTTAAATGTGCTAATATGGGGTGTCATTAAAGGGAGGTACTCTATGTTTGCACGAATAAAAAAGTCAGGCAAATATCAATATCTACAGATAGTTGAAAACCACCGAGAGGGCAGAAAGACTATTCAGCGTGTGATTGGCACAATTGGCCGTTTGGATAGACTTAAAGAGAAGGGTGATGTTGACAAACTGATTCATTCTCTTTCAAAGTATTCAGAGAAAGTGCTACTTGTTCTATCTGGCAGGAGCGATGTTATTGCCAGTTCTAAAAAGATTGGTCCTTCCCTTATTTTCGACAGGCTATGGCAAGAGCTGAGTATAAAGAAAGTTATAAAGAAGCTTTTAGTTGGTAGGAGATTTAACTTTAATGTGGAAAGGGCGATTTATCTTACAGTGCTTCACAGACTTTTTATTTCGGGTTCTGACAGGTCTTGCAGCAGATGGCGTCGTGACTACCAAATGGATGGGGTTGGGGGTCTCTCTTTACATCACATCTACCGTGCTATGGCTTGGGTTGGGGAGCCTCTGGTTGATCAAGATGGTGCAACGCCTTTTGCTACGAGGTGCATGAAGGATATGATTGAGGAGGGGATATTTTTTGAGAATCGTGATCTTTTCACTGGTCTTGATGTGGTGTTTTTTGATACCACCTCTATTTACTTTGAGGGTGCTGGTGGTAAGCATCTTGGACGTAGAGGCAAGAGCAAGGACCATCGTCCTGATCTCAATCAAATGGTTGTGGGTGTAGTATTGGATGATAAAGGGAGCCCGATTTGTTGTGAGATGTGGCCTGGCAATACGGCTGATGTAAAGACGCTGATTCCGATTACGGAGCGTATTCGTCATCGTTTCAAGGTAGGACATTTTTGTGTAGTTGCAGATAGGGGAATGATCAGCAAGGGGACGGTCAAGGAGCTTGAAGATCCTGATAGGGGTATTTGCTACATTTTGGGTGCACGGATGAGAAATGTAAAGGAGATTAAGGATGATGTATTGTCGCGGTCTGGAAGATATAGGGTAGTTTATCCTGAAGGCAGGAAGGATCCTTCTCCGTTAAAGGTAAAAGAGGTCATCGTCAACGGTCGTCGTTACATTGTTTGTCTCAGTACAAAAGAGGCGAGGAAGGATGCTGCTAATCGTCTCGCTATTGCTGAATGTCTCAAAGAGAGGCTTAAAAAGGATACTAAGGGATTGATAGGTAACAAAGGGTATCGGAGATATGTCAAGATTGAACGTGGTAGTATGAGTATTGATTTTGACAAGATAGAGGCTGAGAAGAGATTTGATGGTAAATGGGTTTTACAGACCAATACCGATTTAAGTGCTAAAGAGGTAGCTCTCAAGTATAAGCAACTGTGGGAAGTCGAGCATGCATTTCGAGATATCAAATCTGTCTTAGAGACGAGACCTGTCTATCATCAACGAGATGAGACCATCAGGGGTCATATCTTTTGCAGTTTTCTTGCTCTCATTCTTCGTAAGGAATTATTTCGTCGTTTAGAGAAATCTGATCATAGTTTTGAGTGGGCTGACATAAAGCAGGATCTCAAAGCACTTCAGGAGACAATCATAAAGGAGAAGGGGAGGTCTCTGGCTATTCGCAGTAAATGTCTTGGGACATGTGGTAAGATTTTCCAAGCGGTCGGTGTTGCTATACCTCCAACGATTCATGAAATATGAAATATGGTGAGCTTTACTCAGAAAAGTGAATTGTGGTGCCAAGAACTTTTTTTATGTCCGTAAGTACTTACTACTAAAAGACTTCAATTTTTAAACTGTAAAAGATGAGTCATGCTGAATCCTGACCTTCGTCAGGGCAGGTACATTTCAGCATTTTTTGCATTGTGTTCCTATTTTAATTTTTTCCATTTACTGCCAGCCAATTACTACATTTGCTACTGCTCTTGGTTCAGGTGGAGACGTATATACATCTTTTTCATATTCATGGTTATATGGTGAAATGTTCAGTGTCTTGTTATGTACTACAAGTGTACTGCTGCCACCAGGGTCAAACCCCATTCCGATGATTACTCCTTTTGATAGAAGAATCTGTGCCATATCATTATGTGTTGCACCTACGGATTCTCTTATTCTACCATTTACTGTTAGAACAGTAAGATTTCCTTCTATATCAAGTCCGACTGCAATTTTAGGTCCACGCATATCTAAAAAATCAAGTCGGGCAGCCTGTGTTCTGATAGAATTTGCAGTTTTCCACCCCTCTAATTCCATATCTATACAAACTTTATTATTATCTACGAGCAAAGGGCCGGCTTCAAGTGCATATTCAACATTATCCCAGAAGTGAAGTTTGAAAACAACCTCTTTGCCTATTTTATCCCAGCCTTTCGGACATAGACTTTCTGGAAATGAGAAAGATAGTCCTACAGGCCAAATTACAACGTTCTCACCTTTTCTAGTGTGAATTATATCTTTGATAACATTACCTGAAAAGCGATATATCACCCTTCCATCACCTTTAATATATTCATTAGTATACATAAGGTCATAAAAACAGGGTTTATCTTTTGGATTAGAAAGGTTATAATTATCTTTTGTAAAAATAATCTCTTTATTTGAGTCAATTATAGTAATCCCTTTAGAAGAGTTTACTCGCTCTATTTTTAGTGTACCATCAGGGAAGATACCAAAAGCAGGTTTGTTAAATAGAGGTGGACATAAAACCTTCTTTTTTGATATAACCAGTCCAAGTGGGGAACCAATATATGATTCTGGAATACCAAGTTTGCCAACAAGTTCAGCATTTAATATATAACCACCATTCCACGCAATCTTAGATTTTTTTGAGGTTTTCTTATAAAAAGTATCACA
>JAGMEZ010000224.1 GCA_023127905.1 Caldifarciminota bacterium | reverse complement strand
GTAATCTGTAATCTGTATGCTGTAAGCTGTGAGCTGTATGCTGTAAGCTGTAATCTGTTATCTGTCTTCTGTCATCTGTATGCTGTGTGCTGTTAGCTGTAATCTGTATGCTGTATGTTGTCATCTGTCATCTGTCCTCTGTCATCTGTATGCTGTCAGCTGTTAGCTGTAATCTGTATGCTGTATGTTGTAATCTGTAAGCTGTATGCTGTAAGCTGTAAGCTGTTATCTGTCTTCTGTCTTCTGTCATCTGTCATCTGTCATCTGTATGCTGTATGCTGTAAGCTGTGAGCTGTATGCTGTAAGCTGTAATCTGTCATCTGTCATCTGTATGCTGTATGCTGTAAGCTGTGAGCTGTAAGCTGTAAGCTGTATGCTGTAAGCTGTATGCTGTAATCTGTGTACAGAAACTGAACAGATTGTCAGATATCTGAACAATCAATATGTAGTCTATACAGAAAAAATTTTCACTAAGTTAAAACATTTATTAACTAACGTACATTTAAATTAAACTGGCATAAAATTTGCTCTTATGAATTATGCTTCATGAATTTGATTAGCAAATACATAGGGAATATTTTTTTGGATTGCTAAATAGAGTTGTCCGAAGAAGCCGAAGGCTGTTTTCTTACCCTGAAATCTAATCTACATAAAATTCAACCTGAAAAAGACTTTAAAGTACATCATGCATAGTTAAACTAAAAAAAGAGGAAAGATGAAAAAGCTAATTTTAATATTTTTGATTTTAGGCATCTGCATATCTTTTACCTCTGGCGATTTTAATAGAACAACAGGTCTTATTGACATTCCTTCAGCAAAGGTAATACCAGGAGGAACCTATAAAGTATTCCTTACAGGTATTTTTGCAGTTGGGAAAGATGATTATCCAGTAGATTTTAATACAGGTTTTGCATATGGTATTGGTGATTGGGGTGAAGTGACATTATCTATGCTTACAACAGTGGATTATTCGATTAACTTTAATTCAGTTCTTATCAGAGGGAGTGGTTCAGTTCCTTCCGTAGGATTTGGAATTCACAATGTCACGTACAGGAAATACATAAGTGAGTTAGGTCAGTCAAAGGAAGTTGGTTATTCTGATGACATCGATTACGAAAAGGTCGCCCGGAGACCTAGTGAACAATTCAGTATGTATTTCGTAGCAACAAGAGATCTTGGAGGATATTGGGGTGAACACACAATCGGTTTAGGTCGCGGCAAGTATGTAGGTTATGGTCCTCACAGCCACTTGTTCAATACAGATATGTTGTTTGTCTCAAATAAACAAAGTGAGCTTTTAGGAAAGGCTCAAGAACATGCATTTGGTCTTTTCTTTGGGAGTAAATGGAAGATTATTGAGCCACTCTCGTTTATGTTAGAGTTTGATGGAAGAGATGTTAATACAGGTTTAAGATATAAATTACCATATTTGGAATTAGACCTTGCATGGACACACGTAGAGCAAGTTGGCAAAAAACACAGACCAAGGATTTCTTTAGGTGCTTCTGTATCAAGTATGGTTTTGGCTAGGGCTCCAACCTTTGCTTTTCTTTCTTTACGTGTGTATGATAAGGAGACAGGAAAGCTACTTGACTTTAATGTAAATCTTGAAAAGGGAAAAATGTCGAGAACCCTTGAAGGTAAAGCTGGACGAATTAAATTAAAGTTGCTTCCTGGTGAATATACAATGAAGATTGTATATCCTGGGTACAAGTGGAAAAAAATTAAATTGGTGCTTACCGAAGGAGAAAATAGATCAGCCAAAATTGGTTTAAGTAAAAAGATTTCAAAGGAAGACATAGAAAGAGAAAAAGAGTTTGACTCTAATTATGTGAAAGGAGTTACTGCTTATAATAGTAAAAACTACAAAGCTGCTATAACATTTCTTGAAAAATGTATGAAACTGAAGCCGGAAAATGAAGACGCAGGTATGTATCTTGAAAAAGCAAAAGTTGATTTTATTGTTCAATGTGAAGGACTCAAGAGTGCTGCTGTGAGATTAGAAGAGAAGAAAGATTATAAAGGAGCATTAATCAAATATCAGGAACTCCTTTATCTTGATCCAGATAATAAGGAAATATCTGTGAAGGTTGATGAGATGACGGAAAAGATACTACTCGAAAAGAAGAAAAAAGTAAAGAAAAAGGCACCTCCTGGTGTATCTGATCGTGAAATAGATAAATGGTACAAGGCTGGTCTTAGTCACTTTGGTAATGGAAATTACAAAAATGCAATTGCCATGTTTGAGAAGGTTTTAAGATATAGACCTAAGCATTCTGGTGCAAGGAAATACCTTGGAAAAGCTCGAACCAGATTGAAAGCAACTGGACAATAATATGGTACTTCTAACCTCGCATTTCTTTGAATTCCAACGAAGCGCCTGCCCCGTTCTACGGTGTTCGTTTCCAGCGAAGCTTAATTCTATCCTGAGCGAAGTCGAAGGATTACTTCCAGTGCGAAGCGTTAACTTCCAATCCATTAGGATTAAACCCTATTACTCAATTACCAAATTACTTAATTACTATATGTGTAAATTACTCAATTTGTTATGCTGTTAGCTGTGAGCGGTATACTCTTAATTCTACATCATACATCCCGTAGTTTCTCACAATTTCATGATTCAAGCCGAAGTTTTTAATTGACAGCATTTTTTTTACCCAAATCCTTGCAAATTTCATGAAATATCAAAATGAATGAAATGTCTAAACCCAAAAAAGGAACCAGGTTTCAATATTTCGGCAGCCCCAGGACACGTCCTGAACTCCAGCGAAGGAAAGCAGACGGGGTGTGTTATGGAGTGCAAAAACGGTGTTTTTGCGACGTTGCCGTAAATTCCTTGGACTTAATCGTACATCTTACATCTTACATCGTACATCCTACATCCTACATCCTACATCCCATAGTTTCTCATAATTTAATCATTAACCAAAATAATCAATAACAATGAATATACCATCAATATACGATTATTATTTTTCTCCGTGTTCATCTGTGGCTAATGT
>JAGMEZ010000223.1 GCA_023127905.1 Caldifarciminota bacterium | reverse complement strand
AAGAATATTTTATCGGGACTAATGAGACAATTTATCCTGCCTTCTCCCTACTCCCCACTGCTTACTCCATACTGTCTTCTGTCACCGGCAGTCTAATTATAACTTCAGTACCTTTATTGACCTCGCTTTCAATACTTATCGTACCTTTATGCCCCTCAATTATTCTTTTAGCAATATTCATTCCAAGACCAGTTCCACCTTTTTTCTTTGAGAAATAGGGATTAAAAATCCTTTTTAAATCCTCTTTTGAGATACCAATACCCGTATCCTTTATCCTGACTTCAACTGATTCATTATAGCAAATCGTTTTCACCAAAATCTCTCCCCCATCGCTCGAAGCATCAATACTGTTTCTAATAATGTTCATAAAAACCCTTCTCAATTCAGTCTCATCACCTAAAATTACCGGAATAACCTCGAATTCCTTCTTCATTATAATATTCTTAATAATTGCCTTTTCTTCCATAAGCGACATTATCTCGTTTAGAATTTGGTTTAATTTTACATTGCTAAGTCTCAAAGTAAAAGGTCTTGTAAAACTTAAAAAATCCTCTACCGTTTTTTCAATACGTCCTATCTCATCAGTTATTATCTTTAATAATTCGTTTGTCTCTCTTTTTTTATCGCTCTTTAACTTACCGATAGAAAGCCTGAGTGCATTAAGTGGATTTCGAATCTCATGGGCAACCCCTGAAGCGAGATCACCAATTATCTTTAATCTCTCTTTTTCTTGAAGATCTTCCTTCAATTTGTTAATGAGCGTAAGATCTCTTATAAGTCCTGTTGCACCAATTATCTCCCCCCCCTCATCAGTCAAAAGGGAAGTTGTAATTCCCAGGAATATCCTTTTACCTGAAGGAAGGGTGTAGTCTTTCTCAATTTCATCAATGTTTCTCTCAAGTGAGAGACTTTTCTCAAGCAGAAGTTCATCAGATGGGAAAATTTGTTTGTAATTTTTCCCAAGCAAGTTCTCCTCAGAAAGTGAAAGCATGCTCGTTGTACTTCTGTTTATATATGTAATGATTAAATCTTTATCTATCGATACAATTGCACTATTTATTCCATCCATTACTTTCTTTGTGAAAATTTCCATCTGTTTGAATGACTCGTTAAGGAGCCTGTAATTCTGACCTGTAATTATAAACCCTATTATTACAAATCCAATAACGAAAAGAAACAAACAAAGAATGACAATGTGTCTTTTTGTTCCACGCAGAACCAAATTATAATCCTCGAGTGAAAGTCCCAACCTAAATAATCCATATGGAGTATCGTCAATGAAGAAAGGCTTAACAACTTCAAGTACCTTTCTTCCCTCAAAAAAGAAATCTCGACTCGCTTTTCTGTTGGAAAGAAGGGCATCTTTTAAAAAGGGGTCCTTTGAGATTTTTTTCATTTTTTCTATATTCTTTGTGGCAAAAACAATACCGTCTTCATTCTGAAGAAGAACATATTCGATCCCAGGTTCCTTACTCACTTTCTGAACAAGGTTACCAATACCTATTGATTGCTTTAAATTATAAAGATACTTTGCATCAGAGTAACATACTATAATATCGTTGGATGTCAGTCTTTTTATTGCAACTGCAAAATCTCCCTCTTTATTCTTAAAACTCATTATTGTACTTCTTCCAGAGATGATAAACTGAAGAGCAGAAGGTATCGAGATATCTTCAGGACTGTAAAGGGAGCTTGTCATCACAACAGTACCCTTTCTGTTGAAAATGTCTATTCTTTTCAGATGAGTCTCATTTGCAATTGTAAAGAGCTTCTCTTTATTCAATTCCTTCATCTGGTCAATCGATTTTGCATTATCGAGCAACCTATCCTCAAGAATTTGTTCAGCAACTTCTGTTGCTTTTATGCTGTTTTCACTACCTGCTATTAAACTTTCTAAAAGCGCATACCCCTGTTTCTCGAGGATTTGAAGCATACTTGACTCAATTCTCTTAATAACCAGAAATGATGTAGTAATCATCAG
>JAGMEZ010000222.1 GCA_023127905.1 Caldifarciminota bacterium | reverse complement strand
TCACCTACGTGAAGTCTTAATTTATTAACCCCAGATATATCAATTTTAATTTGCAGAACAGGATCAGAGAAAGTCATCACCTCACTTTCCCAGAGTAATTTCCCATCACCATAGACCTTAAATATTACTGAGCCCCGTTTGCATTTTGCGGAATATTCATCCATTCCCACTTCAGCAGTATAGTTTTTATAGTGTCCTTTTAAAGAATATTCGATATCAGACACAGCATGAGTGCCAATCCCTTTGGAATAAATTTTATCGCCAATTATTAACGGACGATTATCAATCGCTTTATCGTTTTTGGGTATCCCACCCCAACCAGCAATAGCATACTCGGGTTCAATATCTGATAAAAAGACCTCTCCGGGATAGAGTCGATGGAGTGCAATTTTTGTAGATGCTTTCTTTTTGCTCTCAGTTCCGTCACACCAAACAGTAGCAATCTCTATTAGATCTTTTTCAGATATATCAAGGTTTCTTAAAATAACATGACTGACTGGTGTCATTCCAATCAATTTTTTATCATAATAAACATGATAACCAGCAGTCAATGAATAATTTGGCTGCCATGATAATTTCAACCCATTAAAGCCACCAGGTTCGACATTAATCTCATTGGGAGTACTAACCGGATAACTATACATATCGGCTGACTCAAAAATAACTTTCCATCTTACCCTTTTAGATACAGGGCTCGTAAATTGAACACTTGCCCATCCTTGATGGTTTTGCACCATAGTCTCCAGATTTTCAGCTTCAGCTGCTTTTATACGATAACTTTTCCCCTCTCTGGGAAATGCAAATCGTAATTCGTAAGGATCATTTCCAATCACTTGACTTTCGCCATGATATGTATTCGTCTTTGTATTGTAACTTAATTTAATCAAATCCACCCAGCCTTGTGTTATGTGCCTATTCGTAGAGATTAATTGAGGAAATTCTTCAGCAACAATCAATGTTAATACCCGACAACTCGCTGGTGCAAGATTAACGAAATATCCCTTTTCCCAACTTCCTAAGTATTCTCCCTCCCAGAAATCGAAAAGATGTATTTTGGCACCAGCAGGTAACCCCAAATCTTCCCAGTTGAGATAGATCATATCAGTTTTATCGGTCTTATAATTAAAACATCCAACCACATCATAGTTTCTACCTAGATGGTTTATTTTTAAGTCCCATATTTTTTTATTTCTCTTGGATGGAAATAGATCCAGAGGACGGATATCTACGGCTGGATAAACCCGTTTCATGATCTCAACCCGATCTGGTGATAGATCCATCAACCGATCGCTGGTCATTAATGCCTGTCCAGTAAGTCCCTGTAATGTCGCCCAGGCTCTAGCCATATCAAGGGTTAACGGGTAACGAAGACACATAACATCAGGATCGCAGTACCATGCTATATTGTGTAAATAATAACGATGCATGGTAGCCTCGAGGGCAGTCATGAAACCACCATCCCAGGCTAACACAATATCACCACCTGTCCTGGAGCCATTCATAATTCCTATGCCGTCAAGTGGGATACCCCAGCAGCCCAATAGATAGCGATCTGGTCCGATTGCCTCCCGAATAGTATTCAAGGTACTACGATATAACTTTATAGGATCGCCCTTTGGGTTTTTCATGAAGGATTGCTTATCTTTGTACTCATTGATAACAATGGGTTGACCATCAATTTTAAAATAAGCATAGCCCCATTCATCAGCCAATGTGCTAAACAGATTATGAAAATATTCATCGGCATGCCGCGCCGTAGGATCCAATAGATATGTGCCTTCCCAGGTGCTGGAAGCGGAAATACCATCTTTCTTCAAGAGAAAAGTATTCCACTTATCTACAACTTTTTTATTACTCTGACCGTGAGACGCTAACCAGATCCCTGGCAATAGACCCAACTGGCGGATGTATGCAGCCAATTCAGCCATTCCCTTGGGGAAACGTTTATCAATGGTTGTCCAGTCTCTATTTTCTCCGAGACCATATCCATTTCCCTGCCAGCCGTCATCGATCTGACAATAAAGGGCGCCATATTCTTTCAAATTTTCAGCCATCCATTCAGCATTTTTCTTGACCTCATTCGCAGAAATTTCTTGATAATAGTAATACCAGGAGCACCATCCCGATGGCGGCAATGGGAAATGGGTCTTATTAATCGGTTTAAAGAATTTTATATTCAGAGTGTCTTTATAGTAGTTTTTTACTTGTGCGCCATGTTTCAGTATAACTAAATCCTGTTTCGGATAAAAAGTACCCTGAGCTAATTTGGTTTGTACATCTCCAAGAGTCATAATAAATAACTCAGGATTGATTCCATTTTTGATGCGGCAAGGGATTGTGTGTGGCCAGGTAGTTTCAACCTTGGAGAAAGCCAACAAACAAAAAGGCAATGATGTTAACAAACCACAGATAACCAGTTTAGAAAATATCTTGACCATAGGAACCTCCATGAGTTAGACTCTTTTGAAACCAGAAATCGATTATTTATTTCTTCAACTTTTTAATCCACCCTTTTGCACCAAGTTTTTTGAATATTCCTAATGCCTTAGCAAAACATTTCTTGGCATTTGCTTTATCTTCTGATTCTTTGAACATTATACCTTGATAATAATAAACCTGGGCAAGATTAACTTTTTTTCTTAACTTCTTAAAGATTAACATTGACTCCTCAAAAGAAGATTTTGCCTTATCCCATTTTTTTTGTTTTGTATAAAGGCGACCAGAAAGACAAAGGGTATGAGCTTTTATACCCTTTGAGCCAATTTCCTCTGACAAACATAAAATTGAGTTTAATTCCTTTTCTGCCTTAACCAGATTATTCTTTTCTAAATAGAGTGAAGTGATACCGAGACAAACACTGGCTATAAACGGCTTTGACTTAATCTTTCGAGCAACCGAATCAGCTCTCCTATAATACTTCCCGGCAGTTGATAAATCCTTTGTCTCAAGAAATATATCACCAATACCTTTGAGGTTTTCTGTTTTTCCTTCTTGGTCACCGATCTCCTCGGTTATTTTTAATGATTTCTGGAAAAACTCAAGAGCCTTTTCATACTCACCATAAATTCCATAAATAGTGCCGATGTTGTTGAAAGCTTTTGCCTTAACTTTGTGAGCTCCAATCTCTTCGATTACTTTCAATGAACCCTGGAAAAACTCCAGGCATTTTTGATATTCACCAAGGTCGGCATAAATAGAACCAATGTTGATAAGGGCTGCTGCTTCAACTCTACGATCTCCGATTTCATTTGTTACTTTCAGTGAACTTTGGTAAAACTCAAGAGCCTTTTGATAATCACCAAGAGCGCCATAAATAATGCCAATGTTGTTGAAGGTTCGCGCTTCAACTTTACGGTCACAGATCTCTTTTGTTATCTTTAATGAACGCTGGCAAAACTCCAGTGCCTTTTGATAATCACCAAGAGCGCCATAAGTAATACCGATGTTGGTGAGTCCTCTCGCCTGATCTTTTGGTTTGTCAATCTCTTCACTTATCTTCAATGAATCATGATAAAACCTCAAGGCTCTTTGATATTTCCCAAGATACCAATAGGCAATGCCAATGTTATTGAGACTTTTTGCCTCACCCTCTTTATCGTTCATTTCTCGATAAATCCCAAGTGCTATTTCTGCCCTCTCTACTGCTTCATTATACTTAGCTGTATCAAGGTATATCTTACAAAACGCAGTAAGACAATTTGCTTCCTCTTTTTTATTGCCTAACTCTTTCACCTTGTCAATCGCTTCTTCTAAATCCTTTGATGCCTTCTCATTTTCTCCAATCAAATTTAATACATTAGATCGATTCCTCAAACATTCGATCTCCTTCATCTCTTTCCCCTTAATTTTACTTCCAGGCAAACATTCAACAGCTATGTTATAAAACCTTATCGCATCCTGATTTGCATAAGAGGATTTTGCTCTATCTGCAGCTATCATACTATACTTTATTGTTTGCTTCTTATCCCCACTTAAATGAAAATGATGAGATAACTCCTCAACCACCTCTTCAATACGATTCTTATAAAGATTCAATAATCTTTCTCCAACCACCTGGTGATAACGCCTTAATTTAACCTTATTTATCTGCCGATATACTATCTCCCTGATTATATCCTCGGAAAAACAGTATCGCTCTCCACCACTCTCGCTTAATAACCTCATCTCCAATATCTTATCCATTAAATCAAAAAGATGTCCCTCATTCATCCCGGTTATATCCCGCAAAAAAGTAAAATCAAACTCCCTGCCAATCACTGCCGCATACTCCAATAAATCACATGCCTCACTGCCTATCATACCTAACTTCCTGTCTATAACACCCTCTACTGAATAGGGAATAACAATCTTCTTACTCCTATCAAATATCCACTTATCCTTATCCCAAATGAGCGCTCCATTCACCTCTAAGGATCTTATTAACTCCTCAATGAAAAATGGATTACCACCTGTCTCCTTGTATATATACTCAACAAGCTCAGGTGATGGAGTAGCATCTATCATTAATGAAAGCATTCGAGCAACATCAGCAGGCTTTAATGGCTCAAGATTTACCTTCTCGTATAAACTCTCGCGCGACATCAATTGTAATACATCCTGAAAAGCACTATCTTTTGCCTCCTCAATGCGATAGACAAAAAAGAAAAATACTGGACTCTCATTTAACACCCTGATGAGATAATGAAAAAGCTCCAAAGAACTGTCGTCTGCCCAATTAATATTATCTAAACATATAAATAATGGCGCTTTTGAAGCTTGTAATGCCAAAAACCGCCTTATTCCCTCGAAAAGCCGAAACTTGTCAACCATAAAGATATGTTTATCTACCTCCTTCGATTTCGTAGATAACTCAGGTAATATCTTAACAAGCTCAATCTGATAAGCATTGGGTATACGCTCGATACTATCCCTACCCTCCCTGTTAATCACACCACGCATAATCTCCCTGAATGGATAATAGGGTATCGACCTTGTCGTCGCTGATAGATCACTATTCAAAAACTGCATATCCTGAAAATCAGAATCCCTTATAACCTCATGTACCAATCTCGTCTTACCAACACCAACCTCACCACTGATACACACTGCACCACTACTACCGCTAAATATTGGCTTTATAAATTCTTTAACCCTAACTATCTCTTCATCCCGACCAATAATCTCTCCTATCGGAATATTTAATCCCTTCCTCTCCTTCTCAAAAACACCAACCCTATCCCTGCCATGCCTCTTTGCACTGTATAAATTTCTATCAGCAATATCAAAAAGCGTCCGCCAATCCCGAGCACTCTCTGAACTTGAAGCTATGCCAACACTCAAAGTTAATCTTATCTGAGTAAACTCTCTGATTCTACATCGCTCTATAAAACGTTGGGAAATCCTTTCTGCCTGCCCATAATTGGCATTGGGTAGTATACAGACAAACTCATCACCACCATAACGGAATACCGTATCATCTGCTCTTAACACAGTCTTGAGAAACACTCCAAATTCTCTAAGTACAACATCACCCCGCCTGTGACCAAAGGTATCATTTACATTCTTGAAATGATCCAAATCGATTAAAACTATAGATAATGGTATATCTCTTTCACGGGTCTCTTCAATCTTCATCGGTGCTCTCACATAAAGATATCGACGATTGTAAAGCCCTGTTAAATCATCAATGTATTCTTTCCCTATGTTTGTCATTTATAAATAATTATTTAACATACGAGTTTTACTAATGATAAGTTCAACACCTGATTGTCCCATTCAATACTCAATTAATTATTTCAATAATATTATACAAATTATATCATCAAAAGTCAATAAAAGAATTGTTAGGCTTTGTAATTCAGACAATAGGGTGTGCGTTTTGAAGAATTTTGCGGTTCCATGTCATGCTGAATTCATTTCAGCATCTCGTTTTTAAAACCCTGAAACAATACTGAAACTAGTTCAGCACAGGATTCAGGGTAACAAAATAATAATATAAACCTATGCCTTATAAAAGATTAAAGAAATAAATGAAAGAGAATATTTGGAACCACCCGGAAATATTAAGACTTACTTGCTTTATGGCTTAAATATAACTCTCTATTGTCTGAATTACAATGTTAGGCTACGGTAAGGTAGGATATCCTCCTTCGTTTGGACTTCGGCGGACAACAACCCGCAGAAGCCAAGGCGTAGGCGGGCCTTATCTGTTGGACATAAAGGATTTACTATTATAAAGGCAAAACTGAGCTCTTTTACAAAACAGGAGATAATCAATGATAAAGGATGGTAGATAGAGAAAATTCATAATTAGACTAAATGAATAGATTGTCCGATATACATATTTAGAAAGACTCATTTTAATTACTGGATTGGCTAATAGATCGAGCTTAAATATTTCTCTAAAAATTGCGTCTTTTTTAAGAAGCAGAGGAAGCGCATTTTTTGCAAAAGATTCCTGTTTCTTCAACAACTCGACAAGAGAAACAGGTTTATGGTAACAAAGGGCATCTTTTTCATAAAGGAATTCAACTCCAGAGTTCTCAAGTTTGTATGCAATTTCAGTATCCTCACCACCTGCTCCCCTAAATTGTTCGTCAAAAAGCCCAACCTCAAATAAATGTTTCTTCCTTATCGATACATTACTTGTCCAGAAACACTTGAAGGGGATTTTTTCACTCTTCTTTATTTTATGCACGCCCCGAGTGCTTAAGTAACGTGAAATCCAACGCGTACAAAATGTTCTTTTGTATATAATATTCCCGATAACAGCACATCCCTTATTACTGTGACGTTTACAATGATGCATTATTATCCCTGATGCAGGAATAAGATCATCATCAAGAAAAAGAATTATCTCATTGTTAGCCGCTTTTATTCCGTCATTCCTGCTTGACGCACTTCCCTTATTCCTCTCATGTAACACAGTTACCAAATTGAAAGGAGTTTTGCAGGTTTTAAGAAACTCTCGTGTTCCATCGCAAGAACCATCATCTACAACTATTACCTCAAAATTAGAATATGGATAATCCTCTTCTTTTAATGCATCAAGTAGTTTCTTAAGTTCAGCCTTTCTGTTAAACGTAGGGATGACAATACTTACCTTTTGGCTCGTCATAGATAAAAAATACCAGAAAAAAAACCTATTGTCAAAGAAATTTATAAGGGTCTCTTAAAAAACCACACAGAAATTTCTGATCTTATTAGAAATTTATCTTGCCATCCCCCACTTTTTAAAAA
>JAGMEZ010000221.1 GCA_023127905.1 Caldifarciminota bacterium | reverse complement strand
CAGAGCTTCGGAGGACAAGTTCGCATTAGAAGTAATCCTTCGACTTCGCTCAGGACTTTGCAGCAGTTCGAGTTCCTCACTACAAGCTCAGGATGGAATTAAGCCTTGCTGGAAATTAACATATCATTGTAAACGGATGCATCGCTGTAATAAAAAACATTAGAAAAAAGGATGGAAATTAAAACACTAAAATAGGGGGTTTTATGAAAAAAAGGAATGTAAAAGCGGAAGACTTTCTCAAACTCAAGTTTGTTAATGAAGTTGAATTTTCTCCCTGTGGTAGACAATTTATCTACACAGTAAAAAGAGTAAATAAAGAGAAAAATAAGTATTTCACCAATCTCTTTCTTGCAGCAACCGATAACTCCAATACAACGCAGTTTACGCACGGTGATTGGAATGATACATCTCTAAAATGGTCCCCTAACGGTAAATGGATAGCATTTCTTTCCGATAGGGAAGGGAAAACGAATATCTACGTTATTCCTACCCAAGGAGGGGAATCGAAACGGATTACTAATCTTGAGGGAATAATTATTAACCTCGCATGGATGCCGGATAGCAAAAATCTCATTTTTGCTTTTTGTCCAGCGAAAAAGGATAAAAAGAAAAAAGATAAAAAGGAAGCGCCACTGGTAAGAGAAATAGATAGGATGTACTACAAAGCTGATGGACAAGGTTACAGACCTGAAGGGAAATTTCATTTATTCAAGATAAATATAAAATCCGGTAATAAAAAGCAGCTTACAAAAGGCAACTGTGACGAATACTGTCCAACACCTTCTCCTGATGGTGAAAAAATTGCATTTGTTTCAAACAAACAGAAGGATTATGAGTATAACATGCTGCTTATTGACCTCTGGATCACTGACAAAGATGGAAAGAAGATAAAAAGGGTTCCAGCACCAAAAGGACCCAAACACACCCTTTCATGGTCACCTAACGGTAGAAATATTGCATACGTTGGGAATGAACATTACAAAGATTACACTGGAGCATTGAATCAGCACCTTTGGATTGTTACAATACCAGTAGGAAAAGCAAAAAAACTGACAAGGGATTTTGACAGAACCGTAATGAATGTCTGTGTTGATGATATTGGAGAAACCTTCGGTTCCTTAAAGCCCTCATGGGCGAAGGATGGAAAGGAGATCATTTTCGGTGCATCCGATGAAGGAAACCATCACCTCTTTAGCTGCGATGTAAAAACCCGAAAAATGAGAAAGATTACCAAAGGCGATTTTCAGATCTTCAGCTATTCTTACAACAATACGAACGATAAAATCGTATATTCATATTCACATCCTACTTCACCAGCAAATATTGCCGTCATAGAGAAGGAAAGCGGTAAGATAGAATTTGATAAAAACCTAAATATACAGTTATTGAAAAGATTGAAAATTTCGAAACCGGAAAAATTCTCATTCAAAGGTACACATGGGGATACTGTCTATGGCTGGATTTTGAAGCCACCATATTTCAGGAAAAATAAAAACTACCCTCTTATAGTCGAAGTTCACGGTGGACCGTACGCTCAGTATGCAAATTCATATTTTCATGAATTTCAGGTACTTGCAGGAGCAGGATACGTTGTCTTCTACTCAAATCCACACGGCAGTCAGGGATATGGTGAAAAATTTGCAAAAACATTGGTGAATAACTGGGGAGTACCTGACTATAAGGACATTATGAATGCTATCGATATCCTCTCGAGAAAGCGATTTATCAATAAGAAAAGGATGGGCGTTACAGGAGGAAGCTACGGAGGATTTATGACCAACTGGATAGTTGGACATACAGATATTTTTAAGGCAGCCTGCACCCAGCGTTGTGTCAGTAATCTAATAAGCATGATTGGTACATCCGATGGTGGATTTATGATGGAAAAGGAATTTGGTGGACCCTGGTGGAAAAACCTTGATAATTACTGGAGAATGTCACCTTTGAAGTATGTAAAAAAGATAAAGACGCCATTACTTATCATACATAGTGAGAATGATATGAGAACACCTATTGAACAGGCAGAACAGCTCTATATTGCACTCAAACTGCAAAAAAGAAAGGTAAAATTCATACGGTATCCGGAAGAATCACATGGGCTTTCAAG
>JAGMEZ010000220.1 GCA_023127905.1 Caldifarciminota bacterium | reverse complement strand
TAATTTTTTTAATATGACTATTCTTCCCAGAAGAAAGTCTCGCGAAATAGATACCTGGTGTAACCTTCCTTCCTTCATCATCTGAACCATCCCATTCCAGCTTTGCTGGAAGGATAAAGGATGAAGGATAAAGGATAAAGTTTTTGACTAAACGACCAGCTGCATCAAAGATTTCCAGCTCTATGCCCTCTGCCCTATGCGCTAAACCGGAGAAGCGGATAGTGGTGGAAGTGGTAAACGGATTTGGATAAACTGAAAGATGAAAATCTTCAGGTTTGTGATGAGGCCCATCATACTCAGCAATTCCAGAACCAGAATAACGATGGAAGATTGCTCCATGACCTCCTATGACCCATATATGCTCCGGGTCTGGTTGCGTGATATTGTGGAATATACCTGTGGTCCTTGGAGTTTGTTGTTGAGTCCATGTGGCGCCGTCATAATGCCACATTTCAGATCTAAAAGTGCCCCAATTATAGCCCACAACCCAGACACTGGCATCTGACTCCTTAAGGATTCCATATAATGAGGCTGGAGTTGGGACAGAGCGTATCTGCCATGCAGAGCCGTCATAGTGGATGACAGTTCCCGCAATACCGCACATCCAGATATCCTGACTTGAACTTCCAGAAATTCCATGTAGATCATAAGCCGTTGGAGAAGTGAGTTGAGTCCAACTTGCACCATCAAAACGATATATAGCACCATCAGAACCGCATGTCCAGACATCATCAGAAGCAAAGCCAAGTACTGCACCAAGATGGTTTGCTACCCGGGTGAATGCGCTCCACAAAACCCCATTATAATGTGTTATTATACCATCTATGCCCACTGCCCAGATATCATCATAAGAATTTCCCCAGATTGCCAGCAGATCATCGGTTACCACAGGTGGTTCCGTATTCCAAGACACACCGTCATAGTGAAGTATTTGCCCGGCCCAGCCCACTACCCAGATGTCTGAAGCACTCGTTCCCCAGATACCGTCGAATTGGCCAGAATATGAGATAGTACTTTGGGTCCACGAGTTGCCATCATAGTAACCGATACCTCCCACTCCCGGAGGAAAACCTATCCCACCAACAACCCAGATGTTTGATAAATCCGCTGCCCATATATCACGCAAATCGCTGATATCAGGCAATGCGTCGTGTGATATTGCCTTCCAAGAAGTTCCGTTCCAGTGAATGATGCTTCCTCGACCAGTGCCCACTCCCCATACATCATCGCTCGCTGAAGCCCACAATTTAGATACCTGTGCCACAAGAGGACTCACATAATGTTCAAACGAGGTTCCATTCCAATGAATGATATCTCCCTCAGAACCACCAATCCAGACATCATCAGGAGCAATACAATAAACCGACCACCAGCAGTCAAAAACCGGCGGTGTCATCTGCACTAAACTGTCTCCATCCCAGTGAAGAATGTAATTATTCCACCCAACGAACCAGATATCACTACCCGAGGTACCATGGAGTTCATATAAAGCCTCCGGTGTACCCACGATTTCCGTCCACTCATTTCCATCATACTTGAGAATCGAGCCATCTTCAGGCAGGGGTGGATGGGCAACCGCAAGAAGGGTGTCTGGATGTGGACCCCAGATATCGAAGATATAATCTGCTGTTGGATTGGAATATTGGGACCACATCGAACCATCATAATGATAGATATTGGTACTGGCAGTCCAAATGTCATCCTCGTTTAATCCCCAAAGCGCCAAACCAGCACCTGGTAGAATGGTATCCAGAGTCCATGAGCTGCCATCAAAGTGCCACATCTCTCCACCGCCCGCAGTCATCCAGATGTTTGCTGCCGAAGTACCCCAGAAAGTGTGAATGTTTTCACTGGTACCGCTCAACCATTCAGGGTTCCAGGATGAACCATCATAATGGACGACTGTACCCGTCCATCCACCAGTCCAAATGTCATCTGGCGAAGAGCCCCACAAACCGATAAGGTCATTACCCTGGGGCAGAGGATTCTGCCACTCCCATTCACCATCTGCCCACATAAAATTGGCAAGAAAAAAGCAAAAGCAGAGTACTAAAACCAGCCTACCGCGAAGATACTTGATCTTCATTTTTCCTCCTTTCACAGGTTAATGCACTGTGAAAATATTAACCATAGAGCATACCCTGAGTGAAGTCGAAGGGCACACAGAGGTTATTTTGTTTATCAATTTCTCAAACATTCTTACCTCCTTTTTGTTTTTTTACCAACTCTTTTGGAGAAGAACCATTTTTTTAAAGTAATCAAAAACATCATATATTAAATTGTGTACAATTTCAGGGTTATATAAATTTTTGTTGATGTTCTAACCATATGCTTCATAACAATTTGAGAGAATCAAAGTTTTTTTCCTTGACAGGATTGAATATTTTTGCTATATTTTTCTGCAACATTATATCCAGATATGAATACACAACCAGAAGTAAGACTTAAAGCAGTTGAAATATATATCAAGAGCGGAGATTCCCTGAGACGGGTATCCGAGAAATTAAGTATTCCTCGATTAACACTCACAAGATGGGTAAGGTGGTATAAAGAAGGAGGAACGGATAATCTTAAAAGAAGGAAACCCTACAAGAGACCCTGGAACAGACCCTCAAGAAAGATTGAAGAAAATGTAATGCTGCTCAAGGAGAGAGATCCTGCTCTAACCTTAATAAAAGCACAAAAAATGCTCGAGACGGAAGGAATAAGAATGTCTATGAAGGGTATCTGGGGTATCTGGAAAAGGTATGCATTAACGGGAAGGTCGAAAAAAAATCCATATGAATCTTTTGGTCCACTTACACCTGAGATAAAAGATTCCTTGAGGCGGATAAAAGAGATGCTCAAAGATGGCAGGATTAAAGACGCATCTGAAATTGTAAATTCACTTCCTTCTTTTCCTAATGATCCGATCCTGAGAGAAATCCCGGAAGAATCACTTACACCAAGAAGACAACTTGACAGACTTTCCTTTTTCTTTGGTGAGATTCCTTTTCAAGACTACTATAGGAAGGTAAAGAAAATTCGGAAAGCGCTGGAAAAGAAGGGGTTACTCTACTCCTCTATTTTTGCAGGTATCGGAGAATCCTTTGCTCTTAGCTGGATGGTGACCCCTCAAAAAAATCTAAAACTCATCAATCTACTTGAAGAAAAAACTGAAGGGGTTCGGAACTCGACATTCCATTTTTACCTATCATATAGCAAGGGGAATATCCATTCCAGATTGCTGCATTTTAGAGAGGCTAAAGCCTGTCTTAGACAATGCACAAATTTGGTACGTTTTTCACCTGCTCCTACTTTCTTTACTGCCCTTGGTAATTTTCAAATTTTCATTCAAGATTTTAGGAAAGCCTCCCTTTATTTCCGGAAGACTCTCGAGATGGAAATAGATGATAATAACCGCAAGGATCTTCTATTGAGGATTGCACTGAACCAGGAAATTGCGGGTAGGTATGCCAATAGTATGAGATTCCTTCATTATGCAGAGGGAAATATAGAAAGGGTTCGTTCTATTTTTGCCATAATTCGCGCACATTGTGCGTTTGGACTTGGTGATATTACAAAATCCCTTTTCCTCCTTAAAAGTGCACTGGAAGAATCTGAAAGGGGGCAACTCCGAAACCATCTTCATCTTGCATCTTTAGGTCTATCTGCGATTCAGGCAGCACTTGGCAAAGAAAAAGAGGCAAAGATTATGCTTCGTAAATACCTGCCTCTCTTCAGAAAATATGGAATGGAGAGAGAAGTTTTAACAAACAATATTCTCTTAAGAAAAAACATATTGGTTAATGAACATATTCAAGGATTTCCAATATTTCATCTCCTTTCACTTCTTCAGGATGGGAAATACAGGAAAGCCCTGAAATGTGCCCGAAACAAAGAGCTTTTAGGTTTCTTTCACCGTGCAATCGTATTTTTCCCTGAACCTGTATGGCAACTTCTTGAGAGTGGAAAGGATACAGGCTTACCAAGGTCGATACTTAACTTGCCTGTTTTCAAAAAAGATATTCCTGTTTATTCTGTGAAGTTCCTTGGACATCTTATTGTTTACAGGAATCAAGAGTACCTAAAATTAAATTTGAGACCAAAGGATACCTCATTCTTGATCTACATCGCATCTTCAAGAGAGAAAAGTATATCCCTTGATAAAATATACAGAAATTTCTGGCCTCATAATAAAAAACCTTCAAGAAACCTTGCCCATTTGCTTGTGCGAATAAGAAGAGCTTTGAAGCTTCCTTCTCACTACCTCTATATAAAAGAGGATAGTCTTTGCTTTGATTGCTATTTCACAACCGATTATGGAGAGTATCAGGAGCATATTGCACAGGCAAAGGTACTTCTGAGAGCAGGTGAATGGGGTTTTGCTAAAAGGGAATACCTAAGTGCATTCAAATTATTCCGTGGTGAGCCATTCAGGAAGATGTACGATGACTGGTCAGATGATAAGAGACTAGAGATACTCTTTGGTTATGAAACTGAAGTCCTTTCTTTTGCAAAGAAACTCAATTCAAAAGAAAGAACCGAAGAGGCAGAGAAGTTGCTAAGAAGAGCAG
>JAGMEZ010000022.1 GCA_023127905.1 Caldifarciminota bacterium | reverse complement strand
TTACCTTACCAACGAGAATATCATCTGGACCAACTTCAGCGCCAATCATTACTATCCCACGTTCATCTAAATATTTAACAGATTCCTCTCCAACATTTGGAATCTCTCTCGTTAACTCTTCCGGTCCTAATTTTGTTTCCCTTACATCTATTTCAAACTCTTCTATGTGAATAGAAGTAAATTTATCATTTTTAAGTAATTTTTCAGAGACAATAATTGCATCCTCAAAATTGTATCCTCTCCATGGCATAAACGCAACAAGGATATTCGTACCCAATCCCAGCTCTCCCTTATCTGTCGCAGCTCCATCAGCAATAACCTCATTTTTTTTGATTTCATCTCCAATCATCACAAGAGGTTTTTGATTTATGCATGTATTCTGATTTGTTCTTTTAAATTTCTTTAGATTGTAAACATCCTTTGAGAATATATCCAATTCATCCTTTTTTTCACTTGGTTCAATCTCTATCACTTGTGAGTTCACCTTCGTTACAATACCTGCTCTTTTAGCTGTGATTACCGTACCTGAATCGACTGCGACACGATGCTCCATTCCCGTTCCTACAATCGGAGATTCAGGAATAAGTAAAGGAACTGCCTGACGTTGCATATTCGAACCCATCAATGCACGGTTAGCATCGTCATGCTCTAAAAAAGGAATTAATGCTGCTGATGTACTAACAAGTTGTTTTGGCGAAACATCCATATAATCCAAATTTTTTGATGAAACAATAGGAAAATTCCCCCTTCTTCTACTGAGAAATACATCTCCCATTATCTTTCCTTTTTTATTGACTGGTATACTCGCCTGGGCTATTGTAAATTTATCCTCTTCATCTGCTGTCAGATGTTCTATCACTCCCGTAACGGTTCCTTTTTTCAATTTCATATATGGAGACGTAATGAATCCGTAATCGTTGATCTTTGCGTATGTTGATAGGGATGTAATAAGCCCAATATTTGGTCCTTCCGGTGTCTCAATTGGACAGATCCTGCCATAGTGACTGTAATGAACATCCCTGACTTCAAAGCTGGCAGTTTCTCTCTTAAGCCCTCCGGGTCCGAGCGCAGAAAGCCTCCTCTTATGAGTCAGTTCCGAAAGTGGATTAGTTTGTTCCATAAACTGAGAAAGCTGACTTGTTGCAAAAAAGCTCTTTATAGAACTCGATAGGTATCGCTCATTAATTAGATCAGATGGAGTTAATTCACCTTTATCGCTCAAGAGCATTTTCTCTTTGATTGAACGTACCATTTTTGAAAGAATTATCCTGAATTGATCATTTAATAGTTCACCAACACTTTTTAGACGACGATTTCCAAGATGATCTATATCATCGACAAATCCTTCTCCTTCAGAGAGTTTAAATATATACTTCACAATATCAATAATGTCTTCCTTTATCAGAGTGAACGGTCTTACTTTCATATCATAATCAAATTTTACTGACATTTTGTATCTTCCAACAGCACCAATATTGTACTTCTTTTCTGAAAAGTAGGTATTAAGAAGGTATCTCCTCGCCAGGTCAACATTGGGAGGTTTCGTTCCTCTCAGAATAGTATAAATATTTTCAAGTGCTTCCTCTTCTCCTATTACACCATCCTTTTTCAATGTGGTTGTCAATAATTCTATTCCCTCACTTTTTTCAATCTTCACTACTTCGATTTTTCCCACTTTTGATAGTACAATTGAATTCAGGAGTGCTGGTGTTATTTTCTTTCCCGCTTCTGCAACAATCTCTCCTGTTAGTCTACTTATAACATCTGAAGCAACATATTTCCCTAATAGGGAAGATTTAGAAAGATCTTCAGATTCCTCGATCTTCATTACCCCTGTATTAAAAAGACATTTAATTATCTCCTCATCCTCTTGGAAACCAAGTGCTTTAAGAAGAATAGTAACAGGAAACTTTTTTCTCCTGTTTAAATTCACATAGAGAATATTTCTCGTATCAAATGAGAACTCTATCCAGGAACCTCTGTATGGTATAATCTGTGCAACATATATTCTTTTACCTGTTGGATGAATTGATTCAAAAAAATATGAGCCCGGTGATCTGTGAAGTTGGCTGATCACAACTCTCTCAACACCATTAATTACGAAAGTTCCTGTTTCAGTCATTAAAGGAAGATCGCAGAGATATACTTCCTGCTCAATTGCCTCGGTAAGCTCGTTATCTTTTCCAGTATTCTTCAGAAGAAAAATTCCTTTAAGGGGTGCTGCATACGTCACTCCTTTTTCAATAGACTCTTCAGGAAAATAATTGGGTTTTCCCAGAAAATATTTTTTATACTCAAGTGTATAGCGACCATGTGTATCCTCAATTGGAAATGTCTCTCTAAAAACACCTTCAAGACCCTTTACTTTCCGATCTTCAGTTAATGTTTCAGGCTGAAGAAAATCCTTGAATGAATTAAGCTGAAGGCTGATAAGATTCGGTATACCTTTTAATGAACCAACCTTAGAATAACTTTTTCTTTTGGGTATCAATTGAAAACTCCTTTAATAAAAAATTATTAGCTTAAGCAGTAAATCCTAAAAAAATAAGATAAACGATTGAAGATATAAGACATAGTGCTTATTTTCCCGAAGCTTAAGTCTAAATTATAGTCATTCCACAATAATCAAGTGATTCACTGATTATTTTATCCAAATTTATTTCTTATTCTAATAAATTAAAAAGAGTTACTTAATCTCTACACTTGCACCAACAACCTCAAGTTGCTTCTTAATATTGTCCGCTTCCTCTTTTGACACCTTTTCTTTAACCGGATTAGGCACTCCATCAACAAGAGCCTTTGCTTCCTTTAGTCCAAGTCCAGTAATTGCACGAACTTCTTTAATAACCTGTATCTTTTTATCTCCAAATTCCTTTAAGATCGGTGTGAACTCTGTCTGCTCCTCAGCTGATTCTTTTGCAAGTTCACCTGCTGCCGATGCAACCTGCATTACAGGAGCTTGCGCCTTCACGTTAAATTTTTCTTCAAGGTCTTTAACAAGTTCAGAAAGTTCAAGAACTGTCATATTCTCGATTAATGACATCACTTCTTTCTTTGCATCTTTTTTTGTTTTCGGCATTACTCCTCCTTTAATATTTATTTTTTTTCCTCTTTAATTTTCTTAACCTCTTCCGTTCCTTTTTTTTTCTTTACATCTTCTATTTCCTTTTTTTCCTCTGATTCTTTTTTTTCATCTGACTGTTTTTCTTCGTTAGTTTCAATAACTTTATCAACATGTTTCTCTTCCTCAAACTTATCAACTTTCTTCTCTTGCTTTTCTCCCTGTCCTTTTTTCACTTCCACTTCTTCTTTTTTGACATTCTTCGTTTCACGCGGTTGATCCTTTACTTCCTCCTCCTTTACACCTTTTATTGCATCAAGCACTCTTACAAAATTACCAAGAATGTTCCCCAAGAGGCTTACGAACTTATTGACAGGGTTATTGATAAGATTAAAGAGCTGTCCTAACAGAACTTCCTTCGAAGGTAATCCCGCAAGTTTTTTGACCTCATCTGAAGAATACCATTTTCCTTCGATATAACAGAGCTTTACAGTAAGAAGTTTATTTTCTTTATAAAAATCACTGATAATTTTTGCAGGTCCTATAGGATCTTCATAGGATATTGAGATTGCATTTGGTCCTGTGAGTACCGTTTTAATTTCTTCTAATCCCAAATTATCACCTGCACGTTCCAGTATCGAATTTTTTATAACAAAATATTCAAATTTATTATTCTTAAATTTCCTTCTTAGATTGTTCATACCATTAGCATTCAATCCTGTAAAATCCACAATATAGAAAGATACTGCTTTCTCCAGTTTTTCTGCCAATACTTTAACACACTCTTTTTTATTCGCTATAATTGATCTTTCCATACGTTCTCCTATTTATTCATTCGGTATAATTAATGCAGTGATTTTACTATCTCCTGGGCATTCAATTGAACACTTGGACCCATTGTCGAAGAAATAAAAATATTTTTCACATATGTTCCCTTAGAAGTAACAGGTTTTAGTTTAATTATCTCTCTCAAGACCTCAAGGAAATTCTCTTCTAATTTTTCAGGATTAAATGAAAGTTTGCCAATAGGGATGTGAAGATTTGCTGTTTTATCGACCCTAAATTCAATCTTTCCTTTTCTCGCATCATTAACTGCTTCAGTGATATTTTTTGTAACCGTACCAACTTTTGGATTAGGCATTAATCCTTTTGGTCCAAGAATTTTTCCAATTTTTCCAACTTTCGCCATCATCTCAGGAACTGAAATTGCAAGATCAAAATCTGTCCAGCCTTTTTCAATCCTCTCTACTAATTCATCACCACCAACATAATCTGCTCCAGCTTCCTGTGCCTCCTTTTCTTTATCTCCTGTTGCGAACACAAGAATCTTTATCTTCTTCCCTGTTCCATGTGGAAGGAAAACAGTTCCTCGAACCATCTGGTCAGATTTTCTTGGATCAATTCCTAATCGAATAGAAACCTCAGCTGTTTCATCAAATTTCACTTTTGTGTTATCCTTAAGAAAAGTAAATGCTTCTGGAACCGTATATTCCTTCTTTTCTACTTTCGCTTTTATTTCTTTATACCTTTTCCCTCTTTTCATTTATTAGAACCTCTTTTCAAACATTAAACCACAACGACTCCCATACTTCGGGCAGTCCCCTCAATAATTTTTACAGCGCTTTCAATTGAATTGGCATTTAAATCTTCCATTTTCTCCTGGGCAATCTTTTTTACCATCTCTTTTGTAATTTTTCCAACTTTTTCCTTATTTGGTTCTGGCGAACCTTTTGCGAGTCCTGCCGCCCTTTTTATAAGTATTGATGCAAGGGGGGTTTTGATAATGAAGGAAAATGTTTTGTCCTTATAAACAGAGATTACAACCGGTATAATGAGTCCTTCTTTACCTTTTGTTTTTTCATTAAATTCCCTGCAGAATTTCATAGGATCCTGCAAATGCTGACCAAGAGCGGGACCAACGGGAGGTGCAAGGGTTGCCTCGCCAGCTGGTACATGTAATTTAATTAGTCTTTCAACAGCCTTCTTTGCCATAAACCCTCCCTCGTTTTCTATTCAATATTTTCTCCTTCGTAATTTACAAAAGCTTAATCTGTAAAAAACTCAATTCAACAGGTGTTGATCTTCCAAAAATTGTTACAATTACTTTCACCTTCTCTCTATCAGGATAAACTTCTTCCACAGAACCATTAAAATCTACAAAAGGACCATCAATTACTTTAACTGCATCTCCTTGCTGAAATGGGATTTCTCTTGACACTCTATTAACCTTTGTTTCCATGATAATGAGCATTCTTTCAACCTCTTCATTAGAAAGCGCTTGAGGAGTGTCACTTCCAAGAAAGTCCATTATGCCAGAAGTATTTCTAATAAGCCTAAAGTTTTCATCCGTTGGTTCCATCTCTATAACCAGATAACCTGGATAAATTCTTTTTTCGGTGATAACCTTTTCTCTATTCCGTATCTTTGCAACATTCTCAACAGGAATATAAACATATCCAAATTCATCTTTTTTGTCTTCAAGAGCTATTCTCTCTTCCAAGACCCTTTTTACCTTTTTCTCTTGCCCCGTAAAGACATGTACAATATACCAATTTTTCATAGTTTATCGTGTTAAAATCAGGAATAAGACATTTCGTATGACATAGTCCACAATCCCAATAAAAAGTGAAAGTATAATTGATAGAATAAGAACAACAGCAGTGGACCCAATCAATTCATCTTTTTTAGGCCAGCTAACTTTAATAAGTTCAATTTTTACTTCTTTCAAAAACTGAATTATCTTTGCCATTTACATACACCTTTCGCTCAGGAGACTCCTTCCAGTACTATTTTCCCTGTGCTCTTAATTTTCAATGGCAGGCCTGGGAGGATTCGAACCCCCAACCCCCGGATTTGGAGTCCGGTGCTCTAACCATTAGGGCTACAGACCTACCCTATCTACCGTGTCTCCTTATGTTTCGTGTGTTTTCTGCAGAAAGGACAGAACTTTTTATACTCAACCCTTTCCGGGTGCTTACGTTTATTCTTAGTTGTTGTATAATTTCTATGTTTGCATTCAATGCATTCAAGTGTAATTATCTCACGCATTCTCTTTCCTATTCTATAATTTTTGTAACAACTCCCGCACCCACAGTCTTACCACCTTCACGTATAGCAAACCGTAACTCCTTCTCCATCGCTATCT
>JAGMEZ010000219.1 GCA_023127905.1 Caldifarciminota bacterium | reverse complement strand
CCATATCCCCCCATGCTATAATACGTCAGAACAAAATGAAAAATCGAATAAAAGATGAGAGCTCAACCACAAACCTCTCAACAAAGTGGTGATGATAAGGTGAAGAATGGAAATAAAAATCCAACAAGGTGGATAACGATTTGCTTTGATACAAGCCATGATTTCTGTAAACCGTTATATAATGTATTGTATGATGGTTTTTGTATTGAGGTAAAAAGAGGAAATGATACAGAAGGACATGAGTTTTATATTGAGATTCCAATTCATAGAGAAAAAGAAGGTTATGAAGCTGGTCTAAGATTTCTAAGTGAGATTTCATGGTTTTTCAGAACGTCGGTTGAAGTAATTACATGGGTAAGTGGAGGAAGCAAAACAAAATGCAATGTAGCGAATAGGAAATTTCCAAGAGTAGGAAATGTAATCAATCTAGACTACTACGAGCAGATTGCAGATAGTCATCTACAGAAACTGGGACTTGGTTTTTTCAAAGAGGGAATAAGCTCGAAGAGTAATTTCTATAAATTCCTTAGCTTTTTTAAGATCATAAACATAAAATATGCCAATGGACCAGAGCAGAAGAAATGGATAAACAAGAACATTATAGGACTGACTCGTAGCAGAGATAAATTGAACCAATTGAGAAAGGATGGTGTGACTGATTTCGGAGAATATCTTTATCACTCTGGGAGATGCGCAATCGCTCATGCTAATATTAAACCAATAATTGATGTTGATGCATACGATCATAATTACAGAATAAACGTATCTGCACCAATAATGCAGGAATTAGCGGATATTTTCTTAAGGAAAGAGCTTGGTTTGCCAAAGCGGTTTTAAACATCCTAATCAAACTAAAACCAGAAGTATGAGAAAGGGATGAAGAGGGTACTTACTTTTATCATTGTAATATTCGGGGTTTTTTTGCTTCCACAAATAATTGGTCCTGTAGTAGACCGTATTACTTATCCTCAACTAAAAAAAGAGGCAGAAAAAGCTCTACAGTATTTTGATGAAGTGAGTGTAGATGACACCAGTAATGCTTGGTTTTATTATTCACGTGCTGGGGAGCAATTCGATGATAGTGGCTGGCATAAAGATGTATTCCAGTACATTGATGGAAAAATCGAAATTACACCTCATATACTTAGTGCAATAAGAGAGAATAAACAAGCTCTGGAGTTGTTACGGGATGGAACCAAATGCGATTTCTGCAAAATACCGTATAATCCAGAAATATGGGCACCCTCAAGTTTCTCTATGTCTTCGTCTAATTTGGATGAAATTGTGGATATAGCATATGCTCAATCCCTGTTTAATCTTGAAAATATGAACAATGAAAAAGCTATTGCCGATATCTTTTCAATAATGACTATTTCAGAGCATGTGGCATCAAATGGACATGCAATCGATTATATGATGGGGTGCTGGTTCTTTTATCAGTCATATAAACTCCTAAAAATGGGCCTCGAATCTGGTGTTTTTGATGAGGTTCAATTGGAAATTATCTCGAATAAACTGAAAGTATTTGAGGAAGAATGGCCGAAATTTGCCAGGGTATTAGAAATTGAAGCGAAATCAACCCTCATGATGCTATCTGAATCCAGAAAAGAAATTACTGCGCGTCAATTCATGGCAATGATGTTTCTTCGCTATATTAATTGGAAACATTTTTTCTCTTTCAATTTCGCCATTCTGGGTGGGTATCGATTCATGAATGAGCTCAGTGATGAGTTGGAGGAAAAAGAGGATATTGATTCATTGATATTCAATTTTGATGATAATCTAGAGAAGGATATCGAGGAGAGAATCAGGAATTATAGCTTGAAGAATCTTATGTATGGGATTGGACTCGCTAATATAGTTCGTCTATATGAGAGAAAACTGAGCATACTTACCAAAATTAGAATTTTGCATTTGTGTAGCGAAGTTCAACGATATAAATTGCGGAATGGTCATTATCCACCAAGTATTGATGATTTTGACCGCAAAATAAGTATTGATTTAAATTCAGGGGAATACTTTTCCTATACGAATTATGGCGATTCAGTTATTGTATCCAGTTCAGGCAATGATCCCACAGAACAGAAAGACGATGTTTCATTAACGTTAACGAATATTGGGATAAAGCGGTATCTTAAGAGGAAAAGGGATTCCAGTAAGAAACCAGAACAATGAGAGAGGGATGAAGAGATAATAATGGATGATCTTAGCCAAGACTCGTTTATGAATGTAGTTCACAACGGAATTAAACAAGGAATCCGTGTCTCATTGGAAAATAAAAGTAATGCTGCGACTGTGATACTAGTCCTCTCTGGTATTGATACTATGGCATTTCTAAATATGCCAGAGGAACAGGAAGATGTAACACGAAAGGATTTTATAGAATGGGCAGATCGATACATAAAATTCCCATGCAAAGAGCAACTCAAAGGCATAGATTTATACGGAGCCAGATGTGGAATGTTACACCAATATGGAACTGAATCCAATTGCAGCAGAAATAAGACCTGCCGACGCATCGTTTATGGTGATGACATGGTGCCTGAGGTTAGGTATAGGCCTGAAATTGATGAAAACCTAGTAATTGTCTCAATAAGGGGATTGGTTGATGCATTTTTTCAGGGGGTAGATAGATTTTTTGTCAAGTTGTATTCTCAAAAGGATAAAGCTCGAATTGCAGACGAGAGGTTTGAGAAAATTGTGCATGCATTTCCCTATAGACAATCAGATGAAGAAGATGACTCCACCAATTCCACTGCTTTTTTAACATAAATCCCCGCATTCCCCTCATAGAAAAAGTTGCGAAACCTCTTCGA
>JAGMEZ010000218.1 GCA_023127905.1 Caldifarciminota bacterium | reverse complement strand
GGAAAATCCGGGGTCAGGCCCCATTAGAAATATGAGATTTCTAACCACGATATGATTTGGAAATATCATACGTGGCACGCGAGGTAAACTTTGATAATCTGATATTCAAGATAAAAGAAATAAAACGAAGAATCGCAACAACATCGTTGCACTCCAGAAAACAACTGCAGCACGGCATAACCGCAACACTGCACAACTGCAACACTGCAGAACTAATTATTCTTTCAGTGCTTTCATTATAGCTGATGGGATCGCATCGATGAGGTCACCGGCAATAATTGAGTGCTCTCCCATTTTCTCTTTCAGAATTTCACCCGCAAGCGAATGAATATAAACGCCGGAGACTGCTGCTGCTAACGGTGTTGTTTTCTGAGCAAGAAAACCAATAATAAGTCCTGTAAGTACATCTCCTGATCCTGCGGTTGCAAGACCAGAATTTACATGAGGATTTAACCAGAATGAGCCATCTTGCTCTGAGGTCACAGTGGGAGCACCTTTTAGGACAAGAATGACTTCCCAACGAGAAGCATATCTTCTGGATACTTCCACCTTATTTCTTTCAATATCTCTTGCATTACTTTCAATAAGTCGTGCCATCTCTCCAGGATGAGGTGTGATAACTGTAGGTTTCTTTCTCTTCTTTAACACTTTCGTGTATCCAACAAGTGCATTTATTCCATCAGCATCAACTAAAAGGGGAGCATTGGCATTCTCAACAACTTCTCTTACCAGTTTTTGGGTTTCAGGATGCTGCGACATACCTGGTCCTATTGCAACAACATCCACTTTTTTAATCTCATCCATTATTTTAGTATATGCTTTTAGAGATATGCTCCCATCCTCGGTTTGTGGTACAGGTATTGTTATTGCTTCAGTACATTTAGCCTCAAGTATAGGGTTAATATGCTCCGGTATTGCAAGATATACGAGACCTGCACCTGCACGGAGTGCAGATGTGGCAGCCATTGCTGCTGCTCCAGTCATTCCTGTGCTCCCAGCAATAATTAAAATACGTCCAAATGCTCCCTTATGGAGATTAGGAGCACGCCAGGGGATAAAGCGGCGTAACACTTCATTGTCAACCAGTGTTCCTTTTACCTCAACATCATTTATAACCTGCTCCGGAAAACCAATATCTGCCACATATAGTTCCCCAACATAATGCCTTGCAGGGTAAAGAAACTGACCCGTTTTTGGTAATCCCATTGTTACGGTTAAATCAGCCTTTACAGCTTCTCCTGAAACATTCCCAGTATCTGAATCGATTCCACTTGGTGTATCGACTGAGACAATGTGTATGCCCGATTCATTTATCTCCCTAACAACATCTTCTCCGATACTACGTATTCTTCCACTGAATCCTGTACCAAAGAGTGAGTCAACAACAATCTCAGAATTTGAAAGCGACAATCGCAACTTCCTTAAATCGTTTTTGTTCTTTATAATCTTAGGTTTTAACCCAAGGCCTACGATAATATCAAGATTCTTTTTTGCATCA
>JAGMEZ010000217.1 GCA_023127905.1 Caldifarciminota bacterium | reverse complement strand
TGTATGCTGTAAGCTGTATACTGTCCTCTGTATACTGTCAGCTGTAAGCTGTAAGCTGTATGCTGTCATCTGTGAGCTGTATGCTGTTAGCTGTAATCTGTATGCTGTAAGCTGTTTCCTGTATGCTGTCAGCTGTGAGCTGTATACTGTCAGCTGTAAGCTGTATGCTGTAAGCTGTAAGCTGTATACTGTCAGCTGTGAGCTGTATGCTGTAAGCTGTAAGCTGTATGCTGTAAGCTGTTTCCTGTCTTCTGACTTCTGTCTTCTGACCTCTGTCATCTGTAAGCTGTATGCTGTAAGCTGTATACTGTAAGCTGTATACTGTCAGCTGTAAGCTGTATGCTGTAAGCTGTTTCCTGTCCTTTGACTTACATCTCCCTATGTATTACTCTTCCATCCTTGGTTCTAACTGTCTCTACTCCAGGAAAGCTTGCGTCAAAGTCACCTATAATCTGAAGAATTCTATCACTTGTTTCTGCATCTGAAAGCGCTTTCCTGTTCGATTCATTCTTTAAGAATCGAGCAATTTTTGCTATGACCTGAAGGTATTCCTTCTTCGCTTCTGTGGGTGCTGCAATCATAAAAACAAGATGAACAGGTTTTCCATCAAGAGCAACAAATTCAATGCCTTTCTTTGATCTACCAATGCTGATTGTAAGATGTTTACAATAATCTCCTCTTGCATGCGGAATAGCAATTCCATTGCCTATGGCAGTACTCTCGATTTCTTCCCTTTTCATAATTCCATCGATAAAGCTTTCTTTATCTGTTATGTCTCCACTTGAAGCTAAGATTTCTCCCATTTCTTTTAAGAGGATATTTTTATCATCTCCACTGAAATCAGCGATAATATTTTCTTCCTTTACATAATCTGATAGCAACATTTAAGCCTCCTACTCATTTTTTCATATCCATAAATAATATTTGTAGAATGTATAACTACTTTAACGTTTTGTCAATAGAAAATTTTGATAAAGTGAAATATTATTAAATCCTTTAAATTTGAACAGGCGAAGCATCCAGCCTTACAACGTTGTTGCGGTGTTACAGGTATGTGATGTAGGATGTACGATGTATGATGTACGATGTATGATGTACGATGTATTGTATCCGCAGGCTGCTAATACTTCCCCCTTTGAAAAAGGGGGATTGAGGGGGATTTAATTACAGCACGCAAGTGCGCCTGCCCCGTGCGAATCCTTCGGGGATACAATGTAGTAGCTTCTTCCAACCGAAGGTTAACTTCCATCCTGAGATAATCGAAGGATATCTTCCAGCACGAAGTGCTTACTTCAAATGCATAGCATTAATTAACTCTCCAGTTCTCTGTTTCCAAGTTATTCTCCCTGTTATTCTCTCTCTCTCCTGAAATCGAGCGTTGGAACACTTTTGCAAGGTCCTGCATGATTACGGGGAAAAAGATCAAGATGAACTATTTTTTCGTTGAAAATTAGAGTAGTTCCAAAGCTGCAATAACAATTGATAGTGTAAGCATAACCTGTTCCATCAGTATCTCTTGTGCATATGTCAACATCCTTGAGTTCATAGAGGAAATCACGAACATCTCTTTTTGAAAGTTTACCCTCTGGACATCTGTTAATTGCATCAAGAGCGTATGATTTTATAAGTTTTTTCCATAATTTTTTAAAAAGTTTATGGTTGGAAAAAAGGTCGACAACAATTATTTTATCACCAACTGCTGCTACAACACCTACAGTATTCCATCCACCTACATCGGGAATATTTGAGAATTTATCAATATATGGTTTTAGGTCCTTTTTGACCTTTTCATCCTCTACAATATCCATATAGGCGCTGGTTGGTGATGAGGCGGCTCCGAGCTCAGCCCTTTTCTCTTCAACTCTCGTCCAAACTTCTCCCTGGCTTTTTGACGCTTTTGCAACCTCCCTCATTTTCGGGTTGATTGCTATTCCTCCAGTTGCGAATTTATCAGATTTTGCACTCCAGCGTCCATGTTCTGTACAGTAAACCTTCAGGTATATCTTTCCACTATGGGGTGGAACGAGACAATCCTCGCTTACCATCCTGTCTTGTTTACATCCTGTTATAATCTCGCCTGCAAGTATAAAGACATAATATTTTGATTTGTTAAGGAGGATTACCGTATTAACATCACTGGATGCTTTTTCCATTATCTCAATGTAACCTTTCTTGAATGCCTCATCAAGGGTTATAATTGGTTTTTTGTCTCGTCCCCTTGAAAGTGAAAGTGGAAAAATTGTAAGATTCTTATGCCTGATAGGATTACATACAGAAATATTCTTTACTGTTGAGCTTATGATGTCCTCCGGATCTTTTTCATTCTTTGCTCCGAAATTCAACAGTCCTATGATAAGAATAAATATTAAAGCAAACCGTTTCATAATACCTCCTTAACTTAACGTCTCCTTTTTCTTCTTTTTATGTCCCCCTTTTCTAAAGGAGAGGAAGACAATGTAGTTCGATATTATCTACAATAAAGAAGGAAAATTATTCCACAAAAAATGTTCGCGAATGCGACTTTCGAAATTATTCTTGACAAAATTATTCTGAAAGGCTACAATAAAAATAATGACAAATTCAGATATTATCATTTTCAAATAGGAGGTACTAATGGCACGTAGAG
>JAGMEZ010000216.1 GCA_023127905.1 Caldifarciminota bacterium | reverse complement strand
GGATCGAAACTGTAAGGAAAGCTACGAAGATTGTTGAAGACGAATTACACGCCACTGGTGCGTTTCAGTATTTAGCGATTTTACATGAGGATAAAGTTACGGGGATGAGGGAAGGAAAGAGGGATTACGGTTTGCAGATAGAGGTTCGGTGTTGGGAAAGTAAAGATGCAATAACAGGTTCACCCACAAAACTTCCTTTTGAAACCCTGGAAAAATTGGCAGAAAGAATAACTACAGAAGTACCAGGTGTTGTAAGCGTCACATACAACATAACAAAGAAACCTCCCTCAACAATAGAAGCTGTTTAGATTCACTGACATTAATATGTTAGTATTGGGTGAGTAATTCTTTTTACATGAATAGTACCGATATAGTATAATAAAAGAGGTGTACAGTCACAGAAGCTATTTGACATGATTTATATGGTATGATACGAATATTTTAAATATGTTAGAATTATTAACTTTTAGAAGGAGAGGCAAATGAATAGAGTAGTTAAAATTTGTCTATTTGTTGCGGTAGCAATAATCTCAATTCAGGCAACTTGCGGTAAAGTAGTGAAACCGTTTACTGAACAACCTGTCCAGGTGATGAAGGTTGCTGACCATGTTTATTTTCACAATGTCTCCATAACATATAACGGAAATCATTACTTCACGATTAACGGAGGTAATGAGAATTACTGTAAAATTAATGAATATGATAGCAAGGGTATTTTTATTAAAAGCTATGATGTTGGACTCGACGGACGAGCAATATTCTACAATAATGATGATGGAAAATTGTATGTTAAGATTTTTGGCTCCTACCTTTACTCGGTTAATCTTGAAGAAGAGAATGCAGAAGTTGAGCTGAGTTTCGTTTTTGCAGAAGATAACAGCTCGCCAGCAATATCCCCAGACGGTAAATATATTTATGAATTTATTGATGGCAATGTCAGGGTACTCGATTTCGGAACAGGAAAGGAGTTGAATACTTTCAGGATAGAGAATTACTATTTCGAGTATGGATACGATATCAGCATTGCTGTTTCAGATAAGTATCTTTTTGTATGGGGAGATGAGAATAAAATCCTTGCTTATGATTTTGAGGGTAAATTTATATCGGAAATAAACCTTCCACGTAATGGCTATGGTTTCTCACTGTCTTACTGTAATGACATGCTCTGGTTTGCTGAAGATGCCAACGCCAGCGAATATGGAGGAAACGGTTACTGGTATGGTTACGACTTGAGTGGACGCTATACCACAAGAGCAAAAGCGGTAGAAATAAAAGAAATAGATTCAGCCTCACCTAAATAGTATATTCTAAAACACCCTAAAACTCTTCTTCCCCCTCGAATTCCTCCTCATCTCGGTCCCGTTTACGTTCGGGTTTATAGTTGTTGAAATTATAACTTATGGTTAGCATTAAAATAGGTGTCTTATGTGAAGATAGGCGATGTGAATAGAAACCCGTTCCCTTAGAAGTGTATTCGTATTTTGAAGTACCAAAGACATCACGTACTTGCACAGTAGCTGAAAGGTTTTTGCTAAAGATATTTTGCTTTATTGCAGCACTGGTCGTAAAGAAACCTTCACGTTCTCCCTGGGATGAAACAGAAGGGCTGTAGTAAAAACTATTAATCTGAATACGGGTTGAATTTCCAAACTTAAAGGTATTATTGAGTCGTGCGCTCCAGTTAAAGCTTTCCTCAGAGAATGATTCCCCATGTAACTCACCTTTTATCCTGTAATCGTAAAGATTGCCCATCAGGTTCAGATTCCACAATTTGAACAGATCTATATTCAGCATAAACTCGGTACCAAATATGTAATCGGTTCCTACATTTTCAAATGTGTGCAGTAAGATGTTGACGTCGTAAACAGTTCGGACACGTTCGATCTTGTTATGAGTAACCCTGTGATAGGCTTCCAGAGAAAATGAATTCTTGTCAAAGCGTTTCTGGTATCCTAATTCGTATGAATCAATATACTCGGGTTTGAGATTCGGGTTTCCTTTGCGAACGTTGAAGGCGTCTGACCAGGTTTCAAAAGGCTCAAGAGACCAACCTCTCGGGCGTCTAATCCTGCGGGTATAACTTGCCATCATTTGGTGTCCGCTGGAGAATTGGTACGAAACATGCGATGTGGGAAAATAGTCCCAACGATCGATACTGAAGCTTTCATCCTCACCCATCAGTTCAATTAAACGATACGTATATTCACCGCGCATGCCTCCCTTGTAACCGAAACGTCCCAGTTCGCCAGAATAGATGGTGTAAAGTGAGTGGATATCGCGATTATACTCGCTTGTATGACTGTACTCCGGTCTAAACTCATATTCACCACTGACTGGATTATAATCATACATTTTACTGATATTTTCAGTGCGTCTAATTCCACTCTGATAACCAGTTTCAAATCGATTGTTCTCCCTTAAAGGCAGGGTGTAATCAAGTTTTAATCGTAGATACTTCGATGGACCATCTTCAGTAGATTTTTGCCCACTGGTGATTGTGCTATCCATATTACTGAGTTCATTTGTCGACTCTTCATCACCACTCCGTTTGCTAAGAATTACTTGTCCAGATATCTCATGGTCCTTTTTCGAAAAAGTATGGCGATAATCCATGTTAGTTGAGTAGAAATTGCCTCCACGCTCCCAAATGCTCTCGCTTATATATAGGTTGTGCGTATCTCCCGGATCTGTCCATTCATCGTAATTCAGTTCTGAAGTGCGTTCCATAGCCCTTCCACCGTATCTTGCTCCAAGGTTTATGATGTCTTTGGCGCTGATATTCAGGTTGATACCTCCTCTTAGTCCGTACCCGGTTCTTCTAAAGCGGGAATCACCACTGGAATAGATGAAAGATGTTGTATCATGAGAAAATGTCTGATTCTCCGTTTGATATTCTCCCGGGAAAATTCGTTTATTATAATCGGCGCCAAAATATGCGTTGTAGTTTGATCTTCGATAATTCAGCAAAAAATCACCACCGTAGCTTTCGTTCATGCCTCCATTCAGATTAACAATTCCATTTACCCCCTGCAATTCTCTCTTCTTTGTGATAATGTTAATGATCCCTGAAATACCCTCGGGATCATATTTGGCTGAAGGATTTGTGATGATTTCGATGTTCTCGATTGTACTTGCGGGTATCTGTTGCAATGCCTCATTGGACTCTAACGCCGTTGGACGCCCATTGATGAGAACCGTAAAACTGCCGCTTCCGCGCAAACTGACATTACCCTCAATATCAACTGTCACTGATGGAACATTCTCGAGGACATCGACTGCTGTGCCCGATACAGCAGTGTAGTGTTTACTCACGTTAATAACTTTCTTATCAATCTTAAATTCTATTGCAGGTTTCTCATCGACAACCTCAACTCCATCCAGGACGAGAACAGCCTGTTTTAAAGTGATAGTGCCAAGGTCGATATACTTCTTGTCAAGTGTGATTTCGATGGGGTCGATGGTTTTCGCATAATATCCGATAAATTTCACCCTCATGGTGTAAACGCCGGGCTTGATCCCCTTCAATCGGAAATTACCATTTTTATCGGTGACCACTCCTGTGATCTGGTCCTTTGTGGCTTTATCGTACAACACGATATTCACATATTCCAAGGGAAACTCGAGCTTAGCGTCGATGACAACGCCCCCGATCAACCCCCCGGGAGCTCTTCTTCCATGATTTTCCGCCGGATAACCTTCGATGGCTATTACAAACATCAAAGTGAGCAGGATAATAATTCGTTTTATCGTTTCAATTGTCCTTTCATCTAAATTTTCATTTGGGTACCCCAAACAAGACGAATCCGATATGTAATTCTCAGGTTACGCTGTGCAACTTCTCTAATAAATTATACCTACTCTTCTCCAATGTCAAGCCTTTTTCTTTGTTTCCCCCCGTGATGTATCATTCATTATTTCTGAAGGAGGATGTAGAAAAAACAAGGGATTCAAAAATGGGATGTGTCCCTATTTTTTTATAATCCAAATACTCCTGGCCAAAGGTCTGTTCCAAAGCCTTTTCTTCATGGCGGATAAAAACTATATGCATAGTTATGAGAAAAGCAATTGGTACAAGAAAAGCGATTAGAGAGCCAAGTATAATTGCAACACCCAACAGACCAACTACCATACCTAAATACATAGGATGACGGCTAAAACGAAATGGTCCTTCTAAAATTAAAGCGGACGATTTCTCAAACGGCTTAACTGTAGTATTTTTTCTTTTGAATAGACCATCTGCCCAGAGATTCAACCAAATTCCAAACACTAATAATGCAATGCCGATGTATTTATAAGGAGAATTAATTACCCGAATAATAGGCAATACAAAATGTAATAGTATTGCCAGTAGCAAAAATATCAGAAAATATGTAGGGGGTTCGAGTCTTCTTTTATTCACTAATTTATCTAATAATTAATAATTTTCTCATTTGTTTATTCTGTGTTGTAGTCAATTCCACGAAATATATACCAGTCGATACTTTTTCACCAGAATTATCTGTGCCGTCCCAGATAACATGGTCAGATAGTCTTATAGTCGCATCGTCCCATTGTCTCACCAATCTTCCTGTTGCATTATAAATCTTTAGTCTGGCTTTACTGTTATCCCCGGCCTCGCTCTGCGAAGCGGGGTGGGCTGTTATCTGATATCTGATATTGGTCTTTTTGCTGAATGGATTTGGAAAAGGTTGTGCAAGGTTGATAACTGCAGGTTGATTTGATCCTTGCTCTTCCTCCACTGCCGAGGCATTCTCATACCAGACAACATCATCTGCAAACCATCCTGTGGCTACTACATCGAGGTCATTATCATCATCCATATCAGCAACA
>JAGMEZ010000215.1 GCA_023127905.1 Caldifarciminota bacterium | reverse complement strand
TTTTGTCCAGCCCAGATCAGTATTTGTAAGATTGAGGAACCTCCGACTCCATAGCCAGATCAAACAGAGAATACCAAGGTTTAACCAGAGATAGATTTTATCGTGAAAAACAGAAGGCAAAAAATTGATTAAATTATTGAAGGTGAGGAGAAAAATCCCTAACCAGAAGCCCGGTTTCGAAAGAGGTAAAAATATTCTTGTAAATGAACTATTTTTTATCATAAGAGTGGTAGTGTATAGAAAATATAATTAAAAGTCAAGTTGATTCGTGGGGTGTGTCAAAGGGTTTTGGGGTCAGGTGAAGAAATAAGATTTAGAAAATCCGGAAATATAGTAATAATTATTTTTGGAACATTGAAAATAAATCGTGTCTTTCGTTCAATTTAGTGCTATAAGAAATATAAGCGGGAAATAAAAGGAGTCGGTTATGAAAAAGGTAATTCTTTTATTGTTGATGATTACATTCTTACAATGTACCTATAATACACGCTATTACCGCAATTATGAAACATTAGGGCAACTAATGATAAACGAAGAAATTGGTGATGTTATTAATAGTGAAGAAAGAGAAAAATATGATCTATTTAAAGAGATACAGGGTTTTATATCTGCTACGTTGTATGGACTTCCAGACGCCGGGTACGAGACGCATATAGAAACAACAGATAAGGAATTGAGAGCTGTAACGAGAACTCCTTTGGCCATTGAGATCTTGAGAGATTATATTGATAGATATGAGGAGATTAGGGAAGATAAAACAGCATTTGAAAGAGATTGGCAGATAGTAGCATACGATGATCTTGGTCAACCAATTACAAGAGTTGAGCTGAAACGTGTAGGGACTCCTGCAACAAATGGTTGTGGTTATGGTTGTTGCTTATTGGGTTCTGTATCAACTGGACTTATTGGTGTATATATTTTTGATCCTGAAGGTGATGCATACAATGTTGTGTCCACATTGTGTGGTGCACCGGGTGGTTTGATTGGAAGTGCAGCTGGAGCTTATATTGGTGGTGAAATTGATAACAAGAAAGCCATTGAGGCGATTAAAAAAGCAAGGAAACCATTCTAACAATTTCTCATCCCTTCGATCTCGAGTTAATCAGGGTTAAGGGGCTTCAAAATCTTCCTTGACATTTCTATTTTGGACATTATAATTAGATTAAATTAATATTAAATAATTGGAGGTTCTGATGGTGAGTAATTATACTGCAGTTATTGTAAAAAGTAATGGTTGGTATGCTGGATTTATAAAAGAATTACCCGGAGCTCATTCTCAAGGTAAGACGAAGAAAGAAGTCTTGGAGAATTTAAAAGAAGCAGTAAAAATGGTAATTGAATCCAATTATAGACATTCATTAGAAGGTTATGAAAAGGTATCCGAAGTAAAGATTTCTGTTAATATATGAAGAGGAAAGCTCTCATTCAGTACCTGATAAAGAATGGATGTGTGATTGAAAGGGAAGGTAAAAAACATACATTATACTCTAATCCAACAACGAATAAATCGGCAACTATTCCAAGGCATAGGGAAATTAATACCTTTACTGCTAAAGCCATATGTAAGGACTTAGGAATACCAGTTATAAAAATTAAATAACACTAAATTTTTTACACATTTGAAAAGGGGTAGAGTCGGAGTTGTCTTTCGGGGCATTCCTTTGGAGTTAGTCAGATGAAGAAATAAAATTTAGAAAATCAGGAAGTAGAATAGCGACCATTTTTTTCTGACCTTGACTTCTATTCCATTTGGTGTTATAAAAAAATAAGCGAGAAGTGAAATGAAAGGTTGAGAAAAAAAATGAAAAGTAAAAAGTTATTTCTATTTTTCAGCCTGCCTACCGAAGCTATATCCTTCGAAGCTTTAGCGCAGGAGGATTGGCGCAGGTATGGCTTGAGCCCTGAACGTTCAGAATGAAGATAGTCTTTCAAAAAAGGACGCTTTCAATTTTTTAATTGGAGGTTATTAAAATGAGGAACAAGGTTATTTTATGTAGTATGGTTGTCTGGTTGATCTTTGGATGGTTAATTTTTCCCTTCCCTACATCAGCACAGGAAGAACAGTCACCTGATTCTACATTCATAGATGAACCTACAGCACATGCTTTATATGATAAAATGGTAGAGACGATGCGGGATGCCGAGACGATGTACTATAAAAGTGAACATAGATGGGAAGCTCAAGAAAAAGAATTAGGTCACGCCATATACAAACTTTGGATGAAGAAACCAAATTATGTTCGATTAGAGGCAACAAGCTATGTTGGTGAACACAGGGGTATTTTTATTGTAGATGGAGAACATTCATGGATTTACTGGCCAACCGGTCGTCCCTATCCGCCCAATGAAAATTGGGAAGATTATGAAAAAACACGTTTTAATATGTACATGAAGGACCTACCAGGG
>JAGMEZ010000214.1 GCA_023127905.1 Caldifarciminota bacterium | reverse complement strand
CCATCTGTATTTCGTATTGTAAAATTGGTTATTACACTATTCTGGAGCGATGCACCATCAAAATCCACACCTTCACCAGCAAGTCCGTCAATCGTGAAACTGCTGAGTTCGATATTTGTCAACAGACCTTCACCCCTTATTCCTGTGTCGTAATTTTTTATATGAAATCCAGATATGTTGATGAATGATTTATCTACCATTCTGATTGCTATTCCAGTATTATCTATTCCATCTAATGTAAATGTATCACTATAAGCAGTAAGCACAATGGGATTTCCTGAAGAACCAGAGTGTGCGAAAACAGCGTGTTCATCCGTGTAAATCCCATTGAAGACCAATATACTATCATCTGCTTGCACATGCTCAGTTGCATAGGCGACATGGCGCCAGGCAGAATCCGGTGAAGTCCCTAACCACCCGTCATCACCAGATAGCGATACATAATATGTTGTCGCGTTCAAAGATATGGCAAACCAGACCAAAAGCACAACCACAGCAACAACCTTTATGCTGCCTCTGGACATTTGTTCAATCTCATAATTTTCTATCCTTTTCATCTTCCCCCAGTCCCCTTGTTACCTTTTCAATCCATGTTTTGGCACCAAGTTTTTTAAATATTTGCATTGCCATAGAAAAATACCTTTTTGCATTAGTTTTGTCACCAGATTTTTTAAACATTAAACCGTGATAATAATAGACCTGAGCGAGTTCAAACTTTCTTTTTAACTCCTCAAGAATTAATATTGATTCTTTAAAAGAAGATTTTGCTTTATCCCATTTCTTCTCCTTCGTACAAAGTCGACCCAAAAGACAAAGTGCTTCAGCCTTTATCTCTTTTGAGCTCAGTTCACAGGCAAGAGATGAGATTTGTTTTAATTTGTTTTTTGCCGCTACAAAATTATTTTTCTCTAAATAGAGTGAGACAAAATCGAGCAAAACACTCGCCAGAAGTGGTTTCAATTTAATTTTTTTGGCAATTGAATAAGCCTCATTGTAATATTTTTCGGCTGAGGAAAAATCGTTCATCTCAAAGAATGTTTCTCCAATGATTAACAAACTTTCCGCTTCGCCTTTATAATCTTTGACTTCCTTTCTTATTTTTAATGAACGCTTGAAAAACTCCAATGCCTTCGAATACTCACCAAGATTTCGATAGACCGCACCGATGTTAATAAGGTTTGCTGCCTCATATTTGCGGTTACCCGTCTCTTCTGTGATTTTCAATGAGCATTGATAAAACTCCAATGCCTTTGAATATTCACCAAGATTCATGTGAATACTACCGATGTTATTCAGGCTTGCTGCTTCTCCTCTGCGGTCACCAATCTCTTTAACTATCGTTAGTGACTGCCTGTGAAACTCTATTGCCTTTGAATATTCACCAAACTCGGAATGAATAATACCAATGTTGGTGAGGTTTCCTGCCTCAATTCTGCGGTTACCAATCTCTTTAACTATCTTTAAAGAATGCTGATAAGACTCTAATGCCTTTGAATATTCACCAAGATCACAATAAACTACTCCAATATTAATAAGGTTCTTTGCCTCACCTTGGAAGGCTCCAATCTCTCTGTTAATTTTTAATGAACGTTTGTAAAACTCTTTTGCCTTTGAATATTCACCAAGATTGTAATAAATAAGCCCGATGTTAGTGAGACCCGTTGCTTCGGTTTTGTAAGCACCAATCTCTTTAACTATCCTTAGAGAATCTTGGTAAAACTCCAATGCCTTAGAATATTCGCCAATATAAAAATAAACCACACCAATATTAATAAGGCTCTTTGCCTCACCTTTTCTATCATTCAGTTCTTGATAAACTTTAAGCGCCTTTTCTGCCTCTTTTGCAGCCTTATTATATTGAGCCGTATCATTGAAAACTTTACAAAATTCAATAAGACAATCGGCTTCCCATTTTCTATCACCCACTACTTTTGCCTTTTTAATCGCCTCACCTAAATCCATTTCCGCGTTTTCGTTCTTTCCAATTATATTGAATACCTCGGCTCTTTTTTTCAAACATTCGATTTTAGTTAATTCTCTACCCTCAATTGGTTCACCTTTGAAACACTCAAGCACTCTACTATAAAACCCTATAGCATCCTGGTTTGCATAAACATCCTTTGCTCTATCTCCGGCTATCATACTATACTCTATGGCTTTCTCTTTGTCCCCACATAAATAAAAATGGCTTGATAACTCCTCAACCACCTCTTTAATACGATCCTTGTGAAGACTCAACAATCTTTCGCCAACTGCCTGATGATAATGTCTTAATTTAACCTTATTTATCTGACCATAGATTATTTCTCTAATTATATCCTCTGAAAAACGATATTGATCTCCACTACTCTCTTTTAATAATTTCATTCCTAATATCTCATCCATTAAATCAAAAAGATGACCCTCATTCATTTTAGTTATATCTCGCAATAAAGTAAAATCAAACTCCCTGCCAATCACTGCTGCATACTCTAATACATCACACGCTTCGCTATCCATCATACCCAATTTTCTGTCAATCACACCCTCAACTGAATAAGGAATAACAACCTTCTTACTTTTATCAAATACCCACTTGTCTTTATCCCAGATGAATGCACCGTTTGTATCTAAAGATTTCATTAACTCTTCAATGAAAAAAGGATTGCCACCAGTCTCCTTGTATATATAATCGGTAAGCTCAATAGGCGGATTACCATCTATAATCAATGAAAGCATTCGCGCAACGTCGGCAGTTTCCAAAGGCTCAAGATCGATTCTCTTGTATAAACCCTCACGTGACATTAGATGCAACATATTCTGAAAAGAAATATGCTTTACCTCCTCAATACGATAAACCAAAAAGAAAAAAACAGGATTCTCCTTTAAAGCCCTGACCAGATAGTGTAAAAGCTCCAAAGAACTGTCATCTGCCCAATGAATGTTATCCAAACATATAAACAAAGATTCTTTTGAAGCACG
>JAGMEZ010000213.1 GCA_023127905.1 Caldifarciminota bacterium | reverse complement strand
TTGAAAAAAAGGTAGGGGATAGGGTTGAGAAAAACGAACCAATAGCAACTATTTACTATGATAAGGTCTTGGACAAAGAGGTAGAAAAAAGGTTTATCTCATGTATTAAATTAGTTTCCCAACCAGTAGAAAAACCCATTGTTATATTAGGTAGCCGCAGGCTCTTATCCTGAGCGAAGCCGAAGGGTTAGTCCCTAACACCTAAAAAATGTGGTATCTATATATTGTTGAATGTAAAGACCAATCCTTCTATGTGGGTATTACCCACAATCTCAAGCAAAGATTAAGAGAACACAACACGGGTAAAGGTTGTAAGTATACAAAGTATCGCTACCCTGTAAAACTTGTATATTTGGAGAAATATGCCAACATTTCTCTTGCAATGAAAAGAGAAAAACAGATAAAGGGGTGGAATAGAGAGAAGAAAATGGAACTAATAGAAAGGAAATCGCATTTGTAGGTGAGCTTAAACTGAATTCTATGAAGTTCATGGAAATCGGGATCAGGCTAAGAAATAAGATATAGAATGTCAAGTGACACCAGTTCACAATGTCAAGTCGAAGATATCGAAGTATTGAGATGTCGAAGATACCGAGTGCAATCGAGGTGCTGTAAGTCCCGAATATTTATATTGAGGTGCACCGTCCTCTTAAGTAAGCCCCCTTAAGTCCATTGGCGGATTTATTTCAAGTACACCCTCACTGACCAAATATCAAAAAAAGAATGGCTTTTATTTTGATAATCTGAGATCTTATCAAAGGTAAGTTATATAACTCGACACCTTATCAAAAAATACTTGACAAAGGCGAGTATTTATATTATATTATAGTTAGTTAATATTAACTAACTATAGGGAGGTTTGTCTCATGACGGATTTTACTGATAGACAGAGAGAAATCATTGATGTATCGATCCAACTGATTTCGAAAGGCGGCATCCAGGAACTGACTATTAAAAATATATCTAAAAGCATTGGAATTTCTGAACCGGCGATTTACCGGCATTTTAGTAATAAAATGGATATTTTATTGGGTATTCTGTCACACTTTAAAAATAACACAAAATCTACTTTAGAGAGAATAACTTCTTATGAAATATCTGCTGTAAAGCGGCTTGAATCAATCTTTTTTAGTCATTTTCAACAATTTACCGCAAAGCCAGCTATGGCAGCTGTTATTTTTTCAGAAGAAATATTTCAGAATGATAAACGATTATCTGAGGAAGTGTTTTTAATTATGAAATTACATCAAGACGCAATTTCAGTAATAATTGAAAAAGGTCAAAAGAGCGGTGAAATAAGAAGTGATATTTTCAAAGAACAACTTTCATTGATTATAATGGGAACATTACGTTTAATTGTAACAAAATGGCGTTTATCAAGTTTTTCTTTTGATTTGGAAAAGGAAGGAGCAAATTTGTGGAATTCTATTAAAAAATTAATAGTGCTATGATTTTTTAATAACAAATGTTAGTTAATATTGACAAACTTTTTTCGGTATTGGGAAAAATAATAAGAAAGAATATGAAGGAAACCACAGAGGTCACAGAGAAAAAAACATCTCTGTGTTCTCAAAAAAAAACATAAAAGACAAAAGGTGAAAATAATGACAGCTCAAAGAAATCTTAATAAATTGATACAGAGAAAGCAAATAAGGGGAAGCATTTTAGGAAATACTTTTCCTAAACGCATAAGTATTTGAGCTTTCAGCTTAGAGAAGTTAGGAGAAATGCTTGAGATAGGAAACACATTTGAGTTCACAGAGGGGGGAGGGAAGGCAATGTTTCATAAGTTATTGGAACTAAATAACCTCTGCGCTCTCTGTGGTTAGGTTTTTCACAGAACCCTTTTTTCAAAAGAGAGGTAATATGGAAAACATTTTAAACAGACTTTTAAAATACCCCTGGCTGGTTCTAGTGGTGATTTTTATTATCTCAGCCGGATTTTTCAAGGTAATGAAGACCAATTCTCGCATGGAAACCGATTTAGACAAATACATGCCACAGGAGCATCCCGCTTTTGTGTACAGTAACCAGGCAGAAGAATGGTTCGATATCAAGGATGGCATTATCATCGCAATTGAAAACAAAGATGGTATTTACAATCAGGGAACCATAAAGAAAATAAAAGACCTGACGAAAGAACTGCAGAAGATGAAGGAGATAGAAAAGGGAGATGTCACTTCACTTTATACTGCGGATAATATCATTGGCACGGAAGAAGGAATGGATGTCAAAGCCTTTTTCAAAAAGGTTCCTAAAACCGCCGAGGCATTGGAGGATTTGCGCCACAAGGTTCGCAGCAATGAAATGGTTTTTGGACGTTTGGTTTCTACCGATGAGAAGGTATCAATCATTATCGCGAGGATAGGCGACGATGTTTTTTCACAGGAGTTTTACCATCGTATTCTGGCTCTGGTGAAAAAATACGAAGGGACAGAAAAATTATATGTAGCTGGCAGACCCATCGTAGAAGGAACTATGGCTTATCTTGGTCCGCGAGATATGAAGCGAATGGTACCGATAGTTATCCTGGTTATTATCGTGGTTTTGTTGCTGGTTCTACGCAGCGTAAAAAATGCCATCTTTACCTTATTGGTAGTGCTTTTCAGTACAGTCTGGACATTCGGCTTGATGGCCGCTCTGAATATACCTATCTATGCGCTTTCCACAATGATTCCAGTGATGCTGATCGCTATCGGCGTTGCTGACGGGATTCACCTTTACAGCCATCTGCGTCTGTTCCTGGGCGAAAATCCGGATGCCTCGAAAAAAGAAGCCATTATGGATATGATCCATGGGATGTGGAAGCCGGTAGTGATGACTTCTGTAACTACTGCCGTTGGATTCATTTCCCTTTTAACCTCCCAGGTTTATCCCATCAAATATTTCGGTCTGTTTACCGCTTTTGGTGTGATGGCAGCTATGCTTTTTTCACTCGTTCTGATTCCTGCAGGGATAATGGTCTTCGGGTTGCCCAAACGAAAAAAACAAAAAGAGAGCACATCCAGAAATAAAGACCGTTTTGCATATTCTTTCGCTGATAAGATTGTTAAATATAAATACCCGACAATTATCGCGGCCATCATCATTGTTGTTATCTCGATTGTCGGCGTTGGAAGAGTCTGGATCAATTCCAGCTTCTTAGAAAAATTTGAGAAAGACAGCGACATTGTTCTCACCGACAAGTTTATCAACGAGCATTTCGGCGGCACTTCTACCTTGAACGTTGTTCTGGAGGGAAAAGACAAGGACAGCTTCAAGAATCCCGCAATACTGAGGACAGTGGATGAGCTTCAGACAGAAGTTGAGAACCTCGCGGTAGTTGGAAACTCTTTTGCACTGAGCGACTATCTGAAGCGGATGAACAAGGTGATGCACGCCGACAGCGCAGAATATGATCGTATCCCTGGCTCGCAGGACTTAGTCGCCCAGTATCTGCTTTTATATGAAATGTCTGGCGACCCGGAAAACCTGTGGGAAGTGGTGGATTATGATTACAAAAGAGCTAATCTGACAATTCAGCTAAAAAGTGATAACTCCAAAGCCATCAAAAGCGCTATTGCAGTTATTGAAAACTATGAACAGGATTTCAAGAGTAAGAAGGTTGAAATCAACTATGCTGGTTCAGGTTATAAAGGGTTGGTATTCACAGATTTGATATTGAAGGGACAGATATTGAGTCTGCTGATGTCGCTTGTTATCATTGTTGTGTTATTAACTTTCATGTTCAGGAAATTAGCCATAGGGCTTATCGGTTCCGTCCCTATCATCATTACAGCGGTAATCAGTTTTGGCATTATGGGGATATTGGATATTCCCTTGAGTACCACTACCGCTTTGATTTCCAGCATCGCTATCGGAATCGGTATAGATTACGCCGTCCATTTTATCGAAAGATATAAAATCTATGCCCTTGAAACTGGCAGTAAGAACCTGACAATACGACTCACTATGCATCATTCTGGTCGTGCCATTGTCTTCAATGCCGTTGTTGTTATTGCTGGTTTTCTGGTACTGTTGTTTTCCGTGTTTCCGCCCAACCGTACACTGGGAGCCTTGGTATCCCTGAACATGTTTACCAGCTTCCTCGGAACAGTTACCATCATGTTTCTATTGCTGTATCGGACGAACGTTTATTTCTTAAAAAACAAACAAAAAAAGGAGAGCTAAAATGACTATTAAAAAAATTCAACTCATTATTGTGGCAATATTCCTTGCCGCAGCAACTTCTACTTTTGCACAGGAAAAAATTACTGGTTTAAAAGTAATCGAAAATGTTTATGAACTACCAACGGGAAAAGATACGCAGACGGATTTAACGATGACATTGATAAATTCCCGAGGTGATAAACGGGTACGCAAAATCAAGCAGTTTATTAAGGATTTTGGCAAAATCGAAAAGAAGATAATGTTCTTCACTTCCCCTGCAGATGTACGCAACACATCTTTTATGAATTGGAGTTACGATAAAGAAGGAAAGGATGACGACCAATGGATTTATCTGCCTGCTTTGAAAAAGGTGAAGAGGATTTCCAGTGATAGTAAGAGTGATTACTTTATGGGGTCCGACTTTACCTATGACGATTTAGGCGACCGATATCCTTCAGAAGATTCCCATAAATTGCTCAAGGAAGAAAATGTCAAAGGTGAGAATTGCTATGTTGTCGAAAGCATTCCTAATGAAGAAGAATATATGTATTCCAGAACTGTAACCTGGATTATCAAAGACAAATGGATTGGTCTAAAAAAAGAATTTTATGACGAAGATGGCGAATTACTGAAGATTTTAACTGTGAAAAAATATGAAAAGATCAGTGGCTATTGGACGATTCTTCAAACCGAAATGCGCAATGTCCAAAAAGACCACACTACAAAGATGGAATTGAAAAATGTAATTATTGACAGCGGCATTCCTGATAATAAATTCACCGAAAGAATGATGAAAAGGGAGCTGAAATGAAATATAAAAGTCATACGACTATCTGGTTATTTCTATCAGTAATATTGATTTCAATTAGTCTGAATGCACAATCTCTGAATTTAACCGGTTATGCCCGAAATTATACCGGCGTACTTTTAAAGGGTGATAATGAGTATTCTATTATTCAGAATACTTTTAACCTGAATTTTGAATATAGCAAGGACAAAGTAGCCTTCAAAGTAAATTCCTACCTTTATCATTATGCTGATAAAGATTTGGAGATTGGTTTACGAGAGGCATATCTGGACATCTATTTTAACTCAATAGATATTCGCGTCGGCAAACAGCAGATTATTTGGGGAAAGGCGGATGGCGTTTTCATCACTGACATTATTTCTCCCAAAGATTTGCGGGAATTCCTGCTTCCCGATTTTGATGAAATCCGGACTGGAGTTACTGCATTTAAGTTGGATTATTATCTGGGAGATAACACCTTTGAGATTGTCTGGGTTCCCGTTTTTACACCCACGCGAATGCCGGAGGATAATTCGATATGGAGAGTCACGCCAGATTTTCCCATCCAGCCAACTTTCGATTATTCCGAAAAGGATATTAAAGGGATGCTGGAAAATAGCGAAGTATTCGCAAAACACTCTGCTCTGACTTCTCTGGTAGATTTTGAAATAATGGCAGGATACGCCTGGGACGATGACCCAACGATGCACATTACCAAGACGATTAATCCAAATACCCATCAGTTGGATTCTCTGATTGTAACGCCTAGGCACCACCGTTTGAGTCTCGCAGGCGGAAGTTTTAGCGCAACGCTGGGTGGATTTGTTTTGCACGGTGAAGGTGCTTATTACGGGGGAAAGTATTTCAACTCGAATGCCCCAGCGCTTACCGACGGCGTTGTTGAGAAAGACTACCTTCACTACTTATTGGGGCTAAATCGCACTTTGTGGGATATCCGATTAAGCGT
>JAGMEZ010000212.1 GCA_023127905.1 Caldifarciminota bacterium | reverse complement strand
GATTGCTACTTTATAGATGAAAAATATTATGTAAAAGAGGATTATCTGTATTGCCAAGACTCTTATCGGTATGCTAAATGGGAATTGGAAATGTCTGGCTTTGAGCAGGGCAATATGGAAGTTCATTTAAACTGTAACTTGCTGGGCAAACATCTCGCTTCTGAACTCATAATAAATCATTTGATATGGTTAAAATTGAATGAGAAGGGTTACCCCATCATTCATGGCTCTTGTGTAAGCAAAGACGGTCAGGCATATTTATTTGCTGGGCAGGGTGCGGCTGGCAAGAGTACTATTGCCTTAAATCTGCTGGAAAGAGGATTTAAGCTCCTTGGGGACCATTTTGTCATCCTTAATAATGGATATGTAATGAGCTTCCCCTTGGCACTTCATATAATGGGTTTCAACATAGTCCCTTCCATTAAAGATAATATGAGTTTAAAACATAAAGTCTTTTTCTATTTAAATGAGCTGTTGTACAACTTAACAGGGAGAGGAACAGCTACCAAGATCAACATGAAGGATATATTTCCGAGCTTATTAGAAAATAAAGCAAAACTACATTCCATATTCCTCCTCTTACCTAAAGAGAAATTTAAGGCAGAAAGAATTGGCAGGGAAGATTTAATTAGCCACCTTGTAATGAATCAGAGGCTTGAGTCCCTGCCCTCGTTCACCAAATATATGACGGAATACTCCTATCTCTTCCCACAAAGCAATATGGCAACTTATTGGGAACACTATGAAGAGAATTTGAGGAGAGCTTTATCTTCGGAAATAGAAATCTATAAATTAGAAGTGCCAAGAAGATATGATGCAAAGACTCTTAATGAGATAGTACAGATAGTGGGGGCATTGTGATGATAAAAGATTACTTCGCACGACTTGAACGGTCAGGGTATGCAGAAAATAGAAGGGTTATTCTGAACCTTTTAGAAAGGGATAGCTCTGCCAAGGTTATAGATTTTGGTTGTTCCGATGGCAGTTTCACCCCTAACTATCAAGGTCATAAAAGGATTTTCACCTTCAGTGCCTTAAAGGAGCTATTCGAATACCATGGTTTCAAAGTGGAGCGGATTGTTGGTGTGGGCTATCATCCCTTTCCTACAAAGATTGCCAGAATTTTATCCTGGATTGACCCCTCGCATACAGTATATTTGACGATGAAAGTTAGAAAGGAGCGGGAGAAAGGCTAATGAAGCAGATTTTAAACTATAACATCCATGACATCTTGAAATTCCAGATAGTCCGAGATAGCAAGTATAGTTTCAGAGATATAAACCGAATATTTTCCTGTTTTCAAGTCGATGAGATAGATAAGCCAGACATAATCCTTAATATTGGAAGGTTTACCCCTTCAAACGAGGATTGTTACCTTATTGATTATAAATATCATATCAGGGAGAACTATTTTTATTGCCGTGACTCCGGAAGGAATGCAAAATGGGAAGTGGAAATAATAGGGTTTGAGCAAGGAGGTACAATAATCAATTTTGATGTGACTACCAGATTCCGGCCACAGCCTATCGCCAGTCTGGTCAGTTTGCCTATTAGTTTACCTCGAACTCTACTATTGAGGATCATTGGTTATAAGCTGTGTCAAGAAGGATATTTTCTCATCCATTCCGCAGCCATAAGTCGAGATGATCGAGCATATTTGCTTTGTAGTAGAGGCGGTGCATTTAAAACCACGCTGTGCATGGACTTTGTCCGCAGAGCTGGCTTTGGTGTTTTTGGGGATGATATGGTTATCCTTCACAATGACAAAGTTTTAAGCTTTCCTATGGCATCTTCGATATTCCAGTTTATGACCACACATTTACCGACAGAAAAGCATTGGGGATTCTTTAGGCAAGTTCAGTTTGCCGTGGAACAATTTCTAAACAAGCCTCAGAAAACAGCTATGCAGGGGGATAGATTCGCAAAATTGGAGGCTTTGTTATTCGTTACCAGAAGCAATAGAAAACAAGGTGGTAAACAAGTAACTATTGAGAAGTTTTCTTATAGGTACCTTGAGCAAGCTGTTAACAGGATTCTTGCTAATAATAGAGCAGAGGGTTTTAAAGAACTTCCTCTTTTCGGCATAGATTCTCTCCCTTTCCTCAAATACGAGTTAGTTTACAATTTTGTTTTTCCCAATAGTTTAACTGCTACGTATGAAAAGAAATTTGCAGAAAATTTAAGAGATATTTTGAAAAAAATCCCGATTTACAAAATAGATACACCTTTTAATTACAGCTTGGAGGCTTTTGAAGAGATTAACAAATTTGTTATGGACTGCTTTGAAAGCTAACTTCCAAGATTTGGAGGGCGGAAAATTGGACCAAAAAATAGGAATAATCGGCGTTGCTCTTGCCCCTCAATTTAACGAGGCTTATGCAAACGAGATGTTTCTACTTTCCAAAGAGCTGCGTATACCTGTATTAACTTGCAATGATGTAGGCCTTGTGCCATTTAAAAAGGTTGAGCAATATCTTATAGTAAATATGAAGTTTCTATCAGGTAAAAACCCAATCCTCTCTTTGCTTAATGGTGTCTTTTTATATCTCTGTGTGAAGTTGTTTGAAAGGAAATTCGATATAATATTTTTACCAGGAGGAATTAATATTAGATTTCTTAACTATTTGAATTTAAAGAAATGTATCCTTATTATAAATACTATCCCTTTTAATAATGAGGATAAAGAGGTGGGGATATTTATCGAAAAATTTGCCCCTAAGCTACGCGGTATAATTGCTCAGAGCAAGCGATTAAGAGACCGACTAATAGAACTGGAGATTGATCCGCAAAAGATACACCTTATCTACCCTTGGGTTGATTTAAATAAATTCAGCAATACTAAACCGCCAGACTCTGAGGAGATCAGGATATTATTTGCCAGTGCTCCCCTTACGGAAAGACCCGATGAGAATATCTTTGAGTGGAAGGGAATTTCGTTGCTCCTGGAAGCTTTTAAGGAATTTGCTGAGTATACTAAAGCCACCCTATGTCTTTTGTGGAGAGGATATTACAATGATATACTGGAAAGGAAGATAAGGGAATTAGATTTAGAAAGTCGAGTGAGTGTGATTAATGAAGTTGGCGATATGCCTGGACTATATGCACAATCGCATATTACGGTGATTCCCTTCTTGAACACTCGATGGAGTCCGGAGATACCACTTTCGGCTGTGGAATCATTAGCTTGCGGCAGACCCGTAGTGACTACTGATGTAGTGGAGCTCAGTAAGATAATTCAAACCTATAAATGTGGTTGTATAGCGAAGCCAACAAAAGAAGATTTTTTATTGGCGTTGAAGAACTGCAAAGAAAATTATGCAGAATATC
>JAGMEZ010000211.1 GCA_023127905.1 Caldifarciminota bacterium | reverse complement strand
ATTTTTTCCTTAATCTATAATCTACTTGCAAAAAGAAAAGGATTGCTCTTAGAAATAACCGACCACGGAATAATTGAAGAAGAGACAAAATTAATAACTTAATTAAAAAGAACGCAAACACAAGCATACATTGCTTTCAATGCAAGAAAAAAAATAGTTTTTCTTATATGATTTTTCTTGACTTTCTGAAAACCTGGATATAATATTTGTAGCAATGGAGGTGATAAATTGTGGTTTACTATAAACGTATCGAAATTAATCCTCAGATTATGTTAGGCAAACCAGTAATAAAGGGTACTCGAATTCCTGTATATATTATCCTAAATTTACTTGGCGACGGATACAATGTGAATCAGATAATTAAAGAATATCCCGATCTAACCCAGAAAGATATTCTTGCAGCCCTAAAATTTGCTGCCAAGACTACAAAATTTGAAGATCTTACTCCAACTCCCACCTAATGTCTAAATTCCTCATTGATGAAAACCTCTCCCCTTTTTTAGCAGAATACCTACCGAGTCTAAAATACAATGCTTTATCTGTTAGCATATGGCATATCATATGGGGACAGGAGTAAACTTATAAACTTTTTACCACTCCCATAATCTGTTAGAGTGTAAGTAGAATTATCTGTGTCTGTAGTCTGTAGTTCCTGTTCGTTTTCCCCTTGAAATTTTGTTTATTTAATGGTAGAATAAAGTAACAGGTAGATCTCAAAATTATGTCCTTGACTTTTGTCTGCTTTTATTATATTTATAATAAATGAAATGAAGACCGATGAAATCAAAATAACCTTTGTGAGATAAATATAGTTAGCTTACAAGTAGATATGAGCCCTTATGCTAAACTTTTATCAAGAATTTTAAGTGGTAGCTCTGATGCAAATATATCATTCATTGAAATGTGCAAATTGTTGATTGAGTTAAGTTTTACTGAACGTATTCGAGGTAGCCATCATATTTTTACCAGACATGATGTTGAAGAAATTTTGAACTTACAACCCAAGGGCTCGAAAGCTAAACCGTACCAGGTTAAACAGATACGCAATGTAATTCTTAAATATAAACTTGGGGATAAAAATGAACAAGTATGAAATAATAATCTATTGGAGTGATGAGGACAAAGCTTACATAGCGGAAGTTCCTGAATTGCCAGGTTGTATGTCAGATGGTTCTACATATAAGGAAGCACTATCTAATGTTGAACGTATAATTCAGGAATGGATTGATACCGCTAAGGAGTTAGGTCGTCCAATCCCAGAACCCAAAAAACGCCGTTTAGTATTTGCATGAGAAATTCCCATTATTTGACATTTATGCAGCTTTGAGGACACCTGAAGGTTTGAGGGGTTGAGGGACGGAGGCTGTAAACTTGTAAACTTTCTTCATAACTGAGAAAAGAAACGATCCAGCATAATCGTATACATTTGTAAAAACTTTTCTCATTTCTCTTAAGATAAAGAAGATTAAAACCAGCGTTTTTCTCTTGATATTTCTTTCTTTTGGTGGTAGAGTAAAGCAATGAAAATCTATTTAAACACAAACATACTGTGTCGTCCATTTGATGATTTAACTCAAAAAAGAATCAGAAAGGAAGCTGCGGCAATAAATAAAATTTTTGTCTCAGCTTTTGGTGGATTGATAACTCTCACTATATCCAATGTTGCATTATCAGAGGTTGAACTAATTTCAAATTCCGAGAAGAAGAGGAAAGTATATTCTGTGATACGAGAATTACCTAAGGAACTGGTGAAGATTAATGAGGGTTTAATAAAGTTAGCTGATGATTTTCTAGCAAAGAAAATAATATATGATTATATGGATGTTCTACACCTGGTTTGTGCGAATGTTTATGAGAGCAATTTCAATGTAACCTGTGACGATGAACTTTTACAGAAACACCGTTTAATTGAAAGATTTTTTAAGGAATCTTTCAGGATATTGAATCCGGTAGAATTTATAAAATTAATGGAGGAAGAATTATGAAAGGTATAAAATCAATTCTCTTAGAGGAGGGTTTAGATGCTCTCATCAAAGAGATGGGAATAATAAAGGCAATCAAATTTATTCAATTGCTCTCTTTGGGTAAAGGTGACTCTGTTCGAGAAATAGAAGGGAAAACAGAAAGGATGGGAAAAGAAGAGGCACTCTCGCTGATAAAAAAAATAGGGATGAAAAACGCCAAGATTTGGAAAGAGTTTGGCTTGCTATGATTATCTTCTTTGAGCATATGCATATGGCATATCATATGGCATATGGCATATGGGGACAGGAGTAAACCCTTCGGCTTTGCTCAGGGCAAGCTTTTAAACTTTTTACCACTCCACAGTCTGTCAGAGTGTAAGTAGAATTTCTTTATCTCTGTAGTTCCTGTTCTTTTTTTTTCTTGATATTTCTTTTATTTGGTGGTAGAAAAGGGTTTGGTAAAACCTTTAAGTTCTCTATCTAATTTATTTAATTACACAAACCTGAAACAGAAA
>JAGMEZ010000210.1 GCA_023127905.1 Caldifarciminota bacterium | reverse complement strand
ATTTGCAGAGGCATTTGGGGGATATCCTTCATATCTTACAACAAACAATTTCTTGCTTTTTTTAATGGCTTTCATGCTCTCATCCATAATTATACCACCTTCCCTTGCCTCTACAACTATTATGTCGTCTGATAAACTAAATACTATCTGGTTTCTTCTTCTCTCTCCATACGGTGTCCAGTGCAAATTTGGGTCAGTGAAGGAGAGTATGAGTGTTTTTGATATGTCCATCTGTTTGTTACCCTTTTCCAATTTGTATAGGTTGGTCAAAATACCTTCACTCAGCACAGTGATCTCCAAACCTTTCGTGTTTTTTGTAGCAATGTGAGTAATTGTATCAATATCCTTTGTGTCGCCTTTTAAAACTGTAATTCCTTGCTCTAGCAACAAATTAGAGAATTTATAGGTCAATGCCAGTCCTTCATTAGATATATCTCTTGACCCAACAATAGATACAGGATTCTTATTAAGGAGATTGAGATTTCCATAGGCATATAGAATAAATGGTGGTTGAGCCATTTCCTTTAATTGTGCAGGAAATAATTCATCTTCAAGGGTGATAATCTTGACCATTCTGTTATCGAGTTCTTGCTGTAATGCATTAACATCGGCGCTATTTCTTCTCTTTCTGATAATTCCCTCTATAACTGAATTACGAATCGAATACTGTTTACTCATTCTGGACTTCTCTAAATTCCAAAATTCCTCAACGCTAATGCCTGTCTCTTTATTTCTATTAGAAATATCTATAAGAGTTTTACTTCCAATTCCCTTTACCTTGCTCAATGCCAACCAATAGAAAATTTTGTCCATAGTTACTGTCCCCATTTTCCCTGTTTGTATGGATAAATTTTATCCTTGAAATGTCGTGCAATGTCTAACATAGCTTTCCTTGTAAGTTTTCTGTTAACTATATCTAAAGAACATTGTATATTAAAGTGATAATCTTGTCAAGGCTAAATTAAAAGTATCAGGGATGGAGCTTGACTCTATAATCTTATTTCTTAGCATGACACCACTTCGAAAATTGCTTCAGCGAAGTTGATTACACAGTTTTTTCTTTTGATATTTTAAAATGTTTCTGGATGGAGCCAAAATTTAAAACTCTTGACAATTCCACAATTATACTGTATACAAATAGCAACCTGTCTGAAAGATTGTGTAATAGTAACAAAATATTTCGAAGGAAGGAAACAGGGCGTAGAAAAACATAAAACTTTTCTAATCTTTGTCTAAACTTGTTATTTG
>JAGMEZ010000021.1 GCA_023127905.1 Caldifarciminota bacterium | reverse complement strand
TAAAGTTAAATCCCCCCCATTTTCTTGTATAGGAGGCTTTATGAAGAACAGTTTAGTGCAGAAAGGTAGCGTAATGATTGTCTTTATTATAATTTTATTCTCTTCTATATTAACAGGTGAAGAGTATGAAATCCAAGTACCAGTAATTGAGAACCCTAAAATCAAAATAGATGGTTATCTGAATGAGGAATGTTGGAAAAAGGCAGCGAGCGTGAGCGAATTTATACAAATAGAACCAGAAGAGGGAGAGAAACCTTCCTGCGAAACCGATGTACTTACATGGACAGATAGAACAAATCTTTATATTGGGTTTATCTGTTATGATAACGAGCCATCGAAACTCCGCTTTTCAAGAACAGAGAGAGATAGATTCACTCAGGGTGACCGGATAGAGGTACAAGTCGCAACGGATAATCCACCAACACGCAGAGCAAATGGGGTCAGGCTGAAAACTGAAAATAGATTAATTACCACTGTAGTTTTTTCTTGTATTTCCTTCCATTTGTCACAAATTATCAAAGTTTACCTGCCGAAGTTATACCCACCGAAGTTTTAACGAAGGAGGGCTTCAGCGTAGGCATGGCCTAACCCTAAAGTTTTGACCCTAAAGCTTTATTGAAAAAAATCTAACAATTGATGAATTTAACAGTATCTCTTCCCTCTCCATTATTAGTTTCTAACCTAAATTCCGCATTATGGAAAAAAAGTGTTTTATTTTACTTGGAGAATATCAAAATCATAATATTATATCTTCTTCTCTACAAAATTCTTTATCTTTCTTGCAATCTTCAATGCTTCTTTTGCTTCCTCAATAGTTGGTTCATAGAATTCATCAGGATATCGCACTTCTACTGCATATGGGATTAATTTTATAGCGTATTCAAGAGATTTGAAATCTTTATCTACCTCACAAGCAATTTCTATAAGCCTTCTTATATTATGTGTTCTTCCAAATTACTTCTCGTTCTTTACCAGATATGCCTTTATATACTTCTCTACTGCTTGCTCTGAATGAAAACAAACTGTCTCTGTTATAGGATTTTCAGAAGCAAATTCCTTTTCAGCACTTAACAGGTCTTTTTCTGCTTTATTTTGCCATAGATGAAAGGGGTTTTGCTTCATAAACTACCTTTCCTGTTCTTAATGCAAAATATGATATCATCCATTTTTCATTTTTTGTTTCTTCTATCTCATATCTGGACTTTATGATTATGTCTGTTGACACACCAGAGCCAAAAAGCCCCTTTTCTATATTATACCATAGATCTATCTTCTCTTTATGCGTTAACGATTTTGTGATGATTACAAGAAAGTCTAAATCGCTATCTTCATCAGGTGTGCCTGATGCATAAGAGCCAAAAAGGATTACCTTCTGCGGATTCGCTACCTTTACAATAGTTTCTACAACCCTTTTTATATCTTTTTCCTCTATCATAATTCTATTATACAAATTTTTTATCCATTGTCAAGAAAAACTTCCTAAACTTTCCCATACTTTTCGGAAATAAAATAGGTGTTAAAATTTTTATAAATACATTTATAGTTCTCCTAAATAAAAATTAGGATGACTGGTGAAGAAAAACATCTGAGCAAAAATTAAGATTGTTAAATGTGAAAAAAGGGGATAGGGTACTTTTTAATTCTCCCCATTAAAAAAAATCTTGCTTTTTCCGAAATAAATGGTCGCTGGAGTTTGTCTCAAAAGGTCATTGCGAGGAGCAAATCGACGAAGCAATCTCATAATTTTCCTCGTAAATAAGGGGATTGCCATCCTTCGCTGGAATTTACCCTGAGTCTGTCGAAGGGCTCAGGACAAGCTCAACTTCAGGGCTCGCAATGACAGTGTCAGTCAAAATGAATGAATCGCAACTGAAAAGTCGCTCCTACATTGCCGTTCTGGAGTAGCAGAGCTTGCTCTGCGCCTATATGTGTAATCTTCGCTCATTCTATCTTTATTACTTTCCTAACTTCTTCAACACTTAACCTTTCACTTTTCACTTTTAGCTTCAAAAAATATATACCGCTTGTTACATCCCTACCTCTGTCATCCCTTCCATCCCAGGTTACGACAGTGCCGAGTGCCAAGTGCCCAGTGCCCAGTGAAAAGTCTTTTACTAACCTTCCACACGCATCGTAGATTTTTAACTCTATGTCCTTTACACTACGCTCTATGCTGAGTAGGCTAAGGATAATTGTGGTGGATGTAATAAATGGGTTTGGGTATATCTCTATTTGCCAATTAGCAAGGGAAGAAGGAACAATTGCTTCTTCTATGCCAGTACTACCTAATGAATCGGTTTTTATAAGCCACAAATCAACATATATTGAACTATACCCAGAGGCGATAGTACCAGTTATAATATAACCTCCATCAGAAGTTGGCTGAGCGCAATTACCTGCGTCAAAGTAGTTTTCGCCATCGTAGGTTTCTACCCAAGAAATACCACCAAGTGAGTTTAGCTTTATTAGCACTACATCACCCGAGCTTGCTTGGAAAGATGTTGTAAATCCAGTTATTATGTAACCGCCGTCTGAACTCAACTGAACGAACTTTCCCTCATCTACGGTAGCTCTGTCACCATAGCCGCTTGTCCAGAGTAAGTTGCCAACGGAATCTGTCCTTACTATCCATAAATCATAAGCAAGTCTGTCCCGTTGCTTAACTAAGCCTTGATAGAACCCGGTTACGATATATCCACCATCAGTAGTTTGCTGCACAGAGTTTCCCCACGTGTTATTGCCCCATCCATTGTCGTCATAAGTTTTCTTCCATTCTGCATTACCAAATGAATCAGTTTTTATAAGCCATAGAGAATAATGATTTTGATTTAAACTATCCGTCAATCCAGTTACAACATAACCACCATCATTAGTTTGCTGTACTGCTCTCCCTTCATCTGATAAAGTATTACCGTATGTCTTTACCCAGGTTACATCTCCGTTCGAATTCGTTTTTATGAGATATAAATCTTTTCCTCCTACCCCATAAGATTCTGTATATCCAG
>JAGMEZ010000209.1 GCA_023127905.1 Caldifarciminota bacterium | reverse complement strand
GGAAAGCATTTTAGGAAACACATTTGAGGTCACAGAGGGAGGAGGGAAGACAATGTTTAATAAGTTTTTGAATCTAAATAACCTCTGTGTACTCTGTGGTGAAGTTTTTTCCAGTACGTTTCTTTTTCTGTGGAGGGATTATGAAAAGAATCAGGATATTAATGGCAAAAGCAGGTCTCGATGGTCATGACAGAGGAATTAAAGTAGTTTCAAGGTCTCTAAGAGATGCAGGATTTGAAGTAATCTATACCGGTCTTCATCAGACTCCTGAGATGATAGTGGCATCAGCCCTTCAGGAAGACGTTGATCTTATTGGAATTAGTATTTTGTCAGGAGCACATATGACAATCTTTCCCAAAGTCCTCAATCTCCTAAAAGATAAGGGAAGAGATGATATGGTGCTCTTTGGGGGTGGAATAATTCCCCTTGAAGACATGAAACAATTGAAAGATATGGGTGTGAGTATACTATTTGGTCCAGGTACTCCGACAGAAGAGATAATAAACTGGACACAGAAGAGGTTTAAGGCAAACGAAGTTAACGACTAAACGCTCTAATCGAGATTATAATGATATACAAACTATAATATACCAGGAGAAAATATATGGGGACGAAAGAAAAAATTGAAGAATTAAAAAAACTCGGTGAAAAAGCAAAAGAGGGCGGCGGAGAAGAACGAACCAAAAAGCAGTATGAGAAGAAAAAACTCACCGCAAGGGAGAGACTCGATATCTTGCTCGACCCGGATAGTTTTATTGAATTTGACCGATTTGTCACACATAGGTGCAGGGATTTCAATATGGAAAAAAAGAAAATCCTTGGCGATAGTCTCGTCTCGGGATACGGAAAAATAGATGGAAGACCCCTCTTCGTCTTTTCTCAGGATTTTACTGTATTTGGAGGAACACTCTCTTACGCACATGCAGAAAAGATGTGTAAAATAATGGACCTTGCATTGAAGACGGGTGTTCCCGTTATCGGACTGAACGATTCAGGTGGTGCACGGATACAGGAAGGTGTTGTGAGCCTTGCAGGGTATGCAGAGATCTTCTGGAGGAATACTGTTGTATCAGGGGTTATTCCGCAAATATCTGCAATAATGGGACCAGCAGCAGGAGGAGCAGTATATTCACCTGCAATAACAGATTTTATCTTTATGGTCGATAAATCAAGTTATATGTTTATCACAGGTCCCGATGTAGTAAAAACTGTTACACATGAGGAAGTAACATTTGATGAACTCGGTGGAGCACAAATTCATTCATCAAAATCGGGCGTTTCTCATTTCACTTCAACAAGTGATGAAGAATGCCTGCTTTTAATAAGAAAATTCTTCACTTACCTTCCTCTCAATAACCTCGATGATCCACCAAGAAATCAAATAGATGATCCACCTGACAGAATGGACGAAATACTTAACGAAATTATTCCCGATAATCCCAATCAACCCTATGACATGAAAACGATTATAGAGATTGTAATGGACAAAGAAAGCTTTCTTGAAATTCACAAGAGATATGCACAAAACATAATTGTTGGATTTGGAAGGCTTGATGGGTACGTTGTTGGCATAGTTGCTCAACAGCCAATGATCCTTGCTGGTTGTCTTGATATCGACGCTTCAATCAAGGGTGCACGGTTTGTAAGATTCTGTGATGCATTCAACATACCCCTTATAACATTCGAGGACGTTCCAGGTTTCCTACCTGGAGTTTCTCAGGAACATGGAGGAATCATTAAACACGGTGCAAAATTACTGTATGCCTTCTGTGAGGCAACTGTTCCTAAAATAACCCTAATTACAAGAAAATCCTATGGCGGTGCTTACTGTGTCCTTTCTTCAAAACAGGTAAGAGGAGATATAAACTTAGCATGGCCAACTGCAGAAATAGCAGTTATGGGACCTGAAGGTGCTGTTAATATCATCTTTAGAAAAGAACTTAAGGAATCAAAAAGTCCCGAGACGTTAAGAAAAGAACTGGTTAAAGAGTATGAGGATAAGTTTTCAAATCCATATATTTCTGCTTCGCTCGGATATGTAGATGATGTCATTGAGCCAAAGGAAACAAGACCAAGATTGATACAGGCGTTGAAGATGCTCGAAAATAAACAAACACGCCTACCACGTAAGAAACATGGAAACATACCCCTTTAACGTCAAAGTAAAAAGTGAAAAGTTAAAAGGAAGCAGCTTGGAAGAATAATTGTATATTGATAGTGTATTAGTAGTTATTGGTAGTTATTTGTCGATAGAGGTTAAATTGCGAGTGAATTGATTATTAATTGGTCCCGAAAGAATATTCTTCGAATATCACGGGATAAATTTGATTGGTTATAATATAAACTCCAACATGTAGGCAAAAATTGGAACATCAAATTATCAGAGAATCAGAATATCAGAGTAGAGTTGGGGCTTGTCCCCAACAGATAAAAACGGTGAAAAAACCAAGGAAAAATGTAGAGTTGGGGCTTGTCCCCAACAGATAGAAACGGTGAAAAAACCAAGGAAAAATGTAGAGTTGGGGCTTGTCCCCAACAGATAAAAACGGTGAAAAAACCAAGGAAAAATGTAGAGTTGGGGCTTGTCCCCAACAGATAAAAACGGTGAAGAAACCAAGGAAAAATGTAGAGTTGGGGCTTGTCCCCAACAGATAAAAACGGTGAAGAAACCAGTGCGAAATGTTTAAGAAAATATTAATCGCAAACAGAGGAGAAATTGCAGTAAGAGTCATTAAAGCCTGCAGGGATCTTTCAATACCTACAGTAGCCATTTTTTCATCCTCTGACAGAAACGCATTACA
>JAGMEZ010000208.1 GCA_023127905.1 Caldifarciminota bacterium | reverse complement strand
GATCCCAGACGATGATAGGAGCGTTTGCATGGCTAATCAGGTTTTCCAGGTAATCGCGCGTCTCCCTCAATTCCTCCTGAGCCTCCCGTTTCTCAATTGCCCTCCGGATTGTCAGTAATAACTGCTCCATATTATATGGTTTTTGCACATAGCTATAAGCACCCAAATTGACCGCCTCGATGGCTGATTCCTGTGACGCATATCCAGTGAGCACGATGCACTCCGTGCCAGGCCAGCATTCCTTGATCCCTTTCATCACTTCCAGACCAGACATGTCCTCCAGTTTGAGATCTATCAGGACTATATCCGGTATATGTTTTTTAGCCATATCTAAAGCTGCCTTTCCTGTATCAGCGACTATCACCGTATAACCTTTAGCTTTCAGGATGTCGGAAAGCGTCTTTCTGATTTTGGGATCATCATCTACAATGAGGATTCGTTTTGTGTTCATGATTCATCCTCCCAAGAGACTATTTAAAGATTCTGCTTAGTTTCTGGCGATGAATTTCATTCAAGACCTGTAGAAGCTCCTCTATCTCAAAGGGCTTATAAAGACAGGTATAAGCGTTGATTTTCAAGGCAGCCTCTATCGCTTTTGCCATCTCCTCTCTATAGCCGGTCACAAGTATCACTGGCAGTTGGGGATACTGATTCCTGATCTCCTTTAAAACCTCCACGCCGTTTGTGCTATTAAGTTTCATATCCAGAAGAACCACCTGTACATCCGGATTGAGTATCTCTGCTATGCTATGAGGGTCAGGAACCTCAGTAACTGTAAATCCTCGCTTCCTTAAAATATCTCCCAGGCTCCTGCAGAACTTTAGGTCATCATCCACAATAACAATGGAGAGTTCCGAGCGAAGACTTGAGAAAAAGCTTAACAAAAGATTAATGTCGAGTGGCTTGGTAAGGGTAGCTATAGCTCCTTCCGCCAACCCCTCTTTAACCAATTTATCGGTGGAGTAGGCAGTCATTAGTACAACTGGAAGATCGGGTTGTAACTTTTTAATTGCCTTATACAGTTCCACTCCGTTCATTTCCCGCATCTTTATATCAGTAAGGAGACAATTGAAGTAACCCTTCTTTACCTTATTCAATGCCTCAGTACCAGAATAGGCAGCCTCAGCTCCATAGTTTTTTATCCTCAAGATGTCTACCAAAGTCTTAACCATCCTACGGTCATCATCCACAACCAGGATATGCAACTTATCTTTCATGATTGCACCTCCTTTGTGGGGAGAATAACAGTGAATGTGCTACCCTTTCCCTCCTCGCTTTTAACTTCGATTGTTCCCCCATTTACTTCTACTAAATTCTTGGAAACTACCAGACCAAGTCCTATACCCCGCTCCTTGGTTGTGAATAACGGCTCAAAGATCTTCTTCATATCCTGTGCGGAAATACCAACTCCTGTATCGGTTATGGAGAAAGACACTTTTTCCTTTTTCGCCTGTGCACTAATAATCACCCTTCCCCCCTTAGGCATGGACTGGTAGGCGTTGGTGACCAGGTTGATTAGCACCTGTCTTATATGTCTGGGATCAACAAAGACTGGTTGCAAATCAGAGGGTATCTCAATAATCACTTCAAACCCTTTGGGTGAGGTCTGTTTCTCCAACACCTGAGCAACCAACTCTGATATCATCATCTCTTGTCTCTCAGCAGGCTTAGTACGCGAAAAATTCAAAAGGTCTGAGATAATACCTTCAGCATTGCGAACCTCCGAGGTGATTATCTCCAGGTATTCCTTGGCGGTCTCCCCAGCTTCGGGAAGGATTATCTGTAGGTAGTATACAGCATTTGATATCACTCCCAAAGGATTGCGGAGTTCATGACCCATGCTGCCAGCCAGTTGCCCCAAAACAGCAAGTTTCTCCTTACGAATTAATGCTTCCTGGGTATCCTTGAGTTCCCTTGTACGGTACTCCACCATCACTTCCAACTGCTCAGAGTACTTCTCCAACTCTTCCTCCGCGCGCTTGCGTCGGATAAGTCTCCAAATGCCATCCATCAGTAATGTCAATTGACGGACATCCGCTTCATCATATTCTGTTTCCTTGTTCCCAACAGCTGCTAATACAACAATTTTATCACCATCGAATATAGGGACATTCATATAGCGAAATATTTGCCCATATCCTTCAGGAAATTCTTTCCTGCGAGGATCATCGGTGGAAAAATCATTGATGATAACTGGTTTACGTTGTCGTATAGGCTCCACCAAAATACCTCCGTCTTTGACAGAATAGAGCATTTGTTTATCAACAATGACACATTCATCCATAACATTCTTTGAACAAGCATACATTCTAAAAGAGGTTTCGTCTTTGTCCATGAATCCGAAGTAACCAATCTTGCTTTTAGTTAGTTCAACTCCCTTCTCAAGTGTAAATTCAGCGATCTGCTCCAACGTTGATTCAGTCATCTGACCAAGTTCAAACAAAGCCTTGAGACGAGACTCGTTGAGTTGCAGTTCCTCTTCAGCCTTTTTACGCTCTGTGATGTCCATTCCCTGGGCAATTGTTGCTAAAAGAGTAGTATCGTCCTCGTCATAGATGTTCTCAGAGTTCCAGAGTGCTACTCGGATATCTCCATCCTTTCGAAGAATAGGGATTTCAACAGATTCCCAGTGTTCGCCACCTAAGGTACTTTCGATCTTCTTAAGTGATACGTCCCGACTCGCTTTAGGAAAAAGCATATTCAGTTCTTTGCCTATGACCTCCTCGACTCCATAACCTGTCAGGTGCTCGAAGGCATGATTAAATTGGGTGATCTTGAACTTTGGGTCCCAAACAATGATGGGAGCATTCGCGTATCTAATCAGATTGTCTAAATAGTCTCTGGTTTCTCTCAGTTTCCTTGTCCGCCTTACCACCTCCAACTCCAGAGAATGTGACCATCGATAAGAAATTATAAAAAGAGAAAGCCCACCTATTATCAGCACCATTATTACAAAAACCAATGTATACTGTTCAGAGCGTTGCGTTTTGTGAATAATCTCTTCCACTTCGCTGATCGGAGCGCATACCGCAACTGACAATCTATTGTTATTAATATGGACGGGTGTATAAGCGATAAGCTTCTTAACCATCCCTTTCTGACCACGGTGCCAGCCTGAAATGTAGCAATCTACCCCTTCTTCTCCTGCCATCATCTGAAGCTGTATGTGTTCAATAGTTTCGTAGGAAATTTCAGGGGCTTTCTCCACCCTTACATCAAAGGCATTTCGACCAGTAAATCCCTCCTCGTAATGCGACAGGAAAACGCTGTCTTCGTTTAACACCCAGGCGTAACCGGTTTTACCCGATATAATAGGGGAGATAAAGTCCTGAGTAATAATGTAAGGATCGAATGAACACAAAAGAACCCCTTGAAATCTACCCGAATCCGGTTCGCTGGGGTCAATAGGTTTAACAATAATACCAGTCTTATTCTTAACTTTTACAGTCCCCATTTTGTGTGTTAGATAGACTGGAACAGCCATTCTGATACGTTGTTCACCCTGTTCGTTAATGACCATCCCGGTTATACCGATACATCCACTCTCTTTGACCTCCTTAAAAATAGCTTCTTCCCTGTAGTCCCTGCCAATCAGCTCTCCTCGCCAGCCATCAAAAGGGTAAATGAAGCGGAGGATGCCATCACTGTCCAACAGCCGTATAGAAGTTCTCGATGGGAAACCCCAGTATGTATGCTGCATACATTGCATGCTTTCAGGGGATAACCGCTGAATGCCGGGTTGTTTCGCCAAAGACTGACATGCGGCTCTTAACTCCTTAAAGTAAGCTTCGATACCGGAGGCAGCCGATCGAGCTAATGACAACTGATATTGGTTGAACTGCTCTATAGCCATCTTCCTCGTCTCACGGTTGGTTTTGCTGCCGAGAAAGACTACCACTACAACCGCAACGAGTGTTATACCAACAATGAGAGACTTTAACCATAACGTTGGTCGTCCCCTCCTTTTATCTGAAGGAGCTTTCATGCTTAGACTCTCTATACCCGGTATTCCTTCCGGCGGCAACTCAATATTGCTCTTACCTTTATTCATTATTATCTCCTTCCCAAATCATCAATATATTCTTTCCCAATTTTGCTCATCTTTAATACTATATAATATTTCTGACACGTTTTCTGTTATCAAAGATCTATTCTGATAATTTCTTAATCCACCCTTTTGCACCAAGTTTCTTGAATATTCTCAACGCTTTAGTAAAATGTTTTTTTGCTTCAATTTCATCACCAGCCTCTTTAAACATTAAACCCTGATAATAATAAACTGTAGCAAGATTAAACCTGATTTTTAGCTGCCTGAAGATTGATATTGATTCTTTAAGGGAAACCTCTGCTTCAGCCCATTTCATCTCTTTTGTATAAAGCTGACCAAAAAGACCCAGGACTTCACCCTTTATCTCCTTAGAATGAATTTCATCAACAAGAGACAATGCTTGTTTTAATTCCCCTCTTGCCTCAGCAAGTCTATCATTCTCTAAATTTATTGAGGCAAAACCAAGATGGATTTTAGCAAGAAGCGGTTTCGATTTGATTTCTTGGGCAATCGAATAAGCTTTGTTGCAACTCTTCTCAGCATTTGAAAAATCCCCTGTCTCGAGAAATAGACTGCTTAAACTTACGAGGTTTGCTGCCTCTGTTAGGAGATCTCCAATCTCCTTACCTATTTTTAATGAATTCTCATAACACTTCCGTGCATTTGAATATTCACCGAGATAAAAATAACTTACGCCAGCATTATTGAGATTTGCTGCCTCGACTCTACGGTCGCCAATCTCTTCGCCTATTTTTGATGAATTATGATAAAATTCCAATGCCTTAGAAGAATCACCAAAGATATTATAAATAAAGCCGATATTAGTGAGGTTCCCAGCTTCACCCTTACGATCACCAATCTCTCTTTTCATTTTTAGTGAATGTTGATGAAATTCCAGGGCTTTGGAGAATTTCCCCAAATCACTATAAGCAACGCCGATATTATTAAGAACTGTCGCCATTCTTATACGATCATCAATCTCTTCGAATATTATTAATGAACTCTGGAAAAACTCTAATGCCTTAGACTGTTCGCCAAGATTATTATTAATAACACCGATATTATTGAGGCTCGACGCTTCGCCCTTACGATCATTAATCTCTTTTCTTATTTTTAGTGAATGTTGATGAAATTCCAGCGCCTTGAAATAATCACCTTGAAACATATGGACATTGGCGATATTGTTGAGACTTAACGCCTCGCCTTTTTTATTTTTTATTTCTTGATAAATTTCAAGTGCTATTTCTGATTTATTTTCAGCATCACTATACTTAGCTGTATTCAGAAAAATTACACATAATTTATTAAGACAGTATGCTTCCTCTCTTTTATCATTTATTTCTTTTGCCTTGTTGATCGCTTGTTCTAAATCCATAACTGCATTCTCATTCTTCCCAACTAAACTGATTACCTCAGCTCTTTTCTTTAAGCACTCGATCTCTTTTATTATTCTATCTTTAATTGCCTTATCTTTCAAACAATCAAGCGTCCTGCTATAAAACAAAATGGCATCCTGATTTGCATAAGCATCTTTTGCCCTATCCGCAGCGATCATACTATACTCTATTGCCCTTTCCTTATCTCCACATAAATGAAAATGATGAGATAACTCCTCAACCACCTCTTCAATACGATTCTTATAAAGATTCAACAATCTTTCTCCAACCACCTGGTGGTAACGCTTCAACTTAATTTTGTTTATCCGTTGATAAATTATCTCTCTGATTATATCCTCGGAAAAACAGTATCGCTCTCCACCACTCTCGCTTAATAACCTCATCTCC
>JAGMEZ010000207.1 GCA_023127905.1 Caldifarciminota bacterium | reverse complement strand
ATGCTAAAAATAAAAGTAAAAGGTTATTTTGATAATGGCGATTTAAGAGCAGACCCCACGATTACAACATTAGTAAAATATCATATAGATAAAGCAAGGCATAATATCGAGACCGGTTCTTTGCTTATGGAGGTTTCAAAAGATAAAGAGAGCAAGAAAAGACTTAAAGTAAGTATAGATTATATTGGATATGATTGGACTATAAGTTGTGGATATTATGCAATGTTTCATGCCGCAACAGCTGCGTTGGCTTCAATAGGAATAAAAGCTAAAAACCATGAAAGCCTTATCGAGGGATTAGAATATCATTTTGTTTTTAAAGAAAAGGTTATAGAGTCGGAAGACATCAAGAAGATCAAGTCTGCAAAGAGACTTGATGAGAAATATGTTAATAGAATGTGGGCTACAAAATCCAAAAGAAATACAGCACAGTATAGGGCAGATGCAGTTATTGCACAAAAAGATGCTGAAAAGATTTATAAAAATGCAATAGATTTTGTTGATACATTGGAAAGTTTAATAAAGGGATTAAAATAAGCTATAATGTCAAAAAAATTAAAGACTAGAGTTTACACTAAGCAAAGCCGAAGTGTCTCCAAAAAGCCTAAGTTCTATATGGGGTTAAATTCACAGCTGATAGCGTTGTTTTTGTCTTGACATCCCCTCTCACATTCAGTAATATATAAATGGCATTTTCGAAGGAAATTCTATCTGAGAAATCGCAATGAAGGAACAGAGGTAAAATGAAATATGTGACTAGTATTTCGGCCTTACTGGTGCTTTGCGTATTTTTATCCTGTACCGGTCCAACGAAACCCCTGAATCAACCACCCAATCAGGCATCGGCTCTCTATCCAGTCAGTGGAGAGGTAGATATTTTTGTTGAAATTGCGCTTTACTGGAGTGGAAGTGATCCAGAGGGGGATCCAGTTACCTACGACCTCTATTTCGGAGTAACTTCTCCCCCCCCGATTTTAGAAAGCAATATGACCGAAGCACATCGCGATCCTGGAGTACTCCAATATGGCGCTACCTACTACTGGAAGGTTGATGCAAAGGATAATCAAGGCAATACAACAGAGGGTAACATCTGGCAATTCGAAACAGTAGCATATTCAGATTATTATCTTAAACATTATCTCGCGACAGGTACGTATATATCCATAGATGGCAATTATCATGATCCGGATCCCGATAGAGACGCTCCCTGGATAGCATTGAGTTCCTATGGAACAGAGGGCGCTGGAACAAATTGGGAATTCTTCGGTTTCAGCAAAACTGATATTGAGACATTGATCATAGGCACCTATTCGTATGATGATGGATGGGATATCACCGGTGGCGAACACTACCGGCTCTTCAATCACGAAACGCAAGATTGGGATATTATATTTGATTCCGATAAGCAGGAAGGTTGGCACTATGCGCAGATTACCGGCACAGCAGCGAAGCCCTATGTGCATGCATCTACAAATGAGGTAATACTGAGACTCAAGGCGGGATATACAGACCATTCCCACATCCGTGAAGTCTTCTGCAAACAGGCGGACCTGGACACTTCACTCTCATCCGGAAGCGGTTCCGGCACCATCACCATTATCGGGGGAATGGAGACGGATAGATAGGGAGAGAACCGGAAAGCGAGCAAGGAGCGTATCGGTGTATGGGTGTATCGGGGAATTTGTTCATTTACTCTAAACCCTAAACCAACTGTTACAATGTCGACAAATCAGCTAATAAATCCTTTATCTCATCCGAATAGGGAACGATCCTTTCTGCATTTTTCAACAGTTTTTCTGCCTCTTCTTTTCTGCCTCTTGATACGAGTTGATTTGCAAAAGAGAGCACTTCATTTTCATACCTGAAAAGTATCTCAAGTCTCTTGTCATCAGACCAGTCATCATACATCTTCTTAAATGGTTCTCCACGAAACAGCTTGAATACCCGCAAGTACTCTTTTTTTGCAAAACTCCATTCTCCACCTCTCTTAAATGCCTGCGCCGAAGCAAGAGCCTGTTTCAGTTCCTGATAATCGGTTATAAAATGTATTCCTCTGTTTATTAAGACAGGATTATCTTTTTTATAAGAAATTTCAAGCAAATGAGAAGGAATTTTTAGTGCCTTTTTGATTCTTACAAGTAAATAGGATAAATTCCTGGCACAATTGGTAGTATTCTTCCAGAAATTATTATAAAGATCTTCCAATGGGATCTTTTTCTCTGGTTCCTCTGCATTTAAGGCAAGATAGATTAAAAAAGATGTGTCTTTTGGTGGCAGCTTTACATTTAAATATTTTTGATTTTTAGAAACAACTAATTTACCTAAGAATTTAATGCTGTAAACAGGAATTTTTTTATTAAAAACAGGTAATTTTAAGATTGCCTTTGGAAGACCTGTGGATTTTCCTTTTTCAATAAGATTGTTAATTGTTTCCGGAAAGAAAAAGATATATCGGTGCAAGTAAGACAGAATACCTTTTTTATTTGCATATTTGAATGCCTTCCGGTAATTTCCATTCTTTAAGAGAAGTGCGAGATTAATACAAGGGGAAATATCTTGATTCAATGGCATATGAAATTTGGAATACTGGTTGCATGAGAGAAGAATTTCAGAAATGTATATTTGGCGTTTTAGTTTGCTCTTAACAAGAAAGGGGTAAAGTTTCTTTAAGATGCGTTCCGCTTTTCTTTTTTCTCCAAGGCTGCAATATGAACTTGCTATGGTCAAAGATGCATGGAATAAGTCCTCCTGTATTTTTTCCTTTTTTAGGAAAGAAACTGCTTGTGTTAAAAGCGATATTGTTTTGCAAGGCAACCCGTTTATTAGATGCCAGATAGATTTAGAGTACACTTTAGTAAAATTCAAATAAGATTCCTTCAAATCCGCATTTTTTAGTATGTTAATTGCCTTTTTATAATCGCCTTTTAATGTGGAAATATCTGCAAGAAAATACAATACTAATTTTCTTGTTTCCTTATCCAATTTTTTCCAAGCCTTCAAATACCAGTATTCTGCTTCTCTAAAATTTTCTAAGTATTCATATAATCTACCAAGCTGCAACATCAGAAGAGGAAGTATATACTTCCTTCGCTTCAATAATTTGCCACAACTTCTGGCTATTTGGAATGCTTGTTTCATTTTCAAGAGGCTTCCATACGCACCTGCTTCTAAAATGAGTAGAGAAAATGTGAGTGCAAGGAGAGAAGAGGAAACATGTCTACAATCGTTCATACAAGCATGATCTTCTGTTTTTTGAAGTACCCTTTTTAATCCTTCAATCTTTTTTAACTGATCCATCGGTTTTCCGTGCCAGGATAAGGCCAAAACTTCATAAATTCCCAACCTGATAGCTGAATAACATAAATTTGTCTTTTTACACTTTTCGTACAAATTCCGTGTTCTCTTTAGATAGGAAGCTAAAGGGATTTTGCCAAATAGAGGAGACATTTTCTCAATCTGTCTTTTTAAATTCAAATAAGAATCAGGAATTTGAAGAATGAGTTCATTCTTGGGAAGGGCAGGTACAGAGTTTAATATTTCTGCAGTTTTCTTTATGTCCCCATGCTTATACAGATCTTTTGCCCGTTCAAATTTTCTTGTTGCTTCTCTTGTCCAAGAAAGGTAATCTATAAAATCATTGCTCATATTCTCTATTCTGAACCCTGTATATCCATATCTTTTCCAGATTCCCCAGATCCCTTTAATAGAAATGTTAATGTCTTGTTTTTGGAGGATTTCCTTTGCCTTTCTCACCGTTAAAGAGGGGGTCCTCTCCTTCAGAACCACTATTTTTTGTTCTAACTCCTTTTCAGTTCGATTCCAAGGTCTTTTGTAGTTTGATAAAAGCCTCTCTTCTCCCTGTTCCTTATATAATTTAACCCATTTAAAGACAGTAACGTAATGGAAACCAAACTGTTGGGCAGTTTTTCTTAATGAATTTCTATTTTCAAGATAGTATTGTACAGTCTTAAGGCGTTCTTTTGGTTCTATGTTAGCCATATGCAGAAACAATATATATTAATATAAGCTTTCTGTCAAGGGATAAAAACCTATCTTCTAAATCTTACGAAAAATAAGGATTTTAAAAACCCATCTAATAATAAAATGGTAAACAGTTTGTACTATACTATATTTATGATAATTTAAGTAATAAAAATTTGTTACCCTTTTGGTTAGCACAAACTAATGTAATAGATATCAGAAAGGAAAGTTATTGGAAAAGCCGTGTTACAAATACATCGTAATGTTTAACAGCGGTAACAACCGCTAATGGAATAACATTCCGGAGTGCTTTAAAAGATGAAAGGAGGGATTATGGGCTCAAACATTTTAAGAATCCTAGTTGCTTTATGGGTTTTATCTTTCGCGTCCCGGTTAGATGCAACAATTTCTTTTGAAAGAGTATATGGCGGGACAAACAATGATTATGGTCACTCAGTTCAGCTCACGCAAGATGGCGGATACATAATGGTAGGTGAAACAGAATCATTTGGTGTGGGTGATTACGATGTTTATGTAATTAAGACAAATGCTAATGGTGATACTATATGGACAAAAACGTATGGTGGTGCAGGTTATGATTGCGGTCAATCGGTTCAGCAGACAGAGGATGGTGGATATATAATAATAGGTTTCACAGATTCGTTTGGATCTGGACTTTTTGATTTCTATTTAATCAAGACAGATGCTGATGGTAATACTACCTGGACTAAAACGTATGGAACGACGAATTTTGATTGTGGATATTCGGTTCAACAGACACAGGATGGTGGATACATAGTAGTGGGAGTAACGCATTCTGGAAACACCCATTGGGATGTCTATTTAATCAAGACAGATACTAATGGTAATGCAATCTGGGCTAAAACGTATAGCGGTACAGACGATGATTGGGCTTATTCAGTTCAGCAGACACAGGATTCTGGATATGTAATAGCAGGTTTCACAGGCTCGTCTGGTGCCGGCTGGTTTGATGTTTATTTAATCAAGACAGATC
>JAGMEZ010000206.1 GCA_023127905.1 Caldifarciminota bacterium | reverse complement strand
TTTCTCCCATAAGGTTTCAAGAGATGTGGAATTACTGTTATCCGTTGTTAGACTATTATTATTTGTTGAATAACTAAGATTTTCCTCTTCGATCTTGTTTATCCGTGTGTTTTCCTTTAGTTTTTCTATTCTCTGGATAAGTTCTGATATCTGGACTGTATCTCCGAGTTTTGAGAGTGTGAGGAGTTCAAGCTCAAGAAGAATTCTTGTTATCGCTGAATTTTTCATCTTGTGTGTTAAGAATGATAGCCTGTTAAGCATCTGCAGGAGAATGAAACTTGAGAAAGTATCTTTTCTTTTAATATACCTGTTCAATTCTTCCTGGGATAAATCTGTGATTTCAACACTATTTTTTAATAGAAAAATCTTTCGAAGATGTTTAATGTAACCTAAAACGAATTCTTCCATATCATAACCTTTATCGAATACTTCATCTACAATATTCAGTATTTCATTCTCTTCTTTTTCCTTAATTGCATCCGTTAATGAAAAAAAGAGCTCATCTTCTACAAAACCAAACATTCGTCTTACTTCATTTTCGGTAATTTTTTCATCAGAGTACGTAAATAGTTGATCGAGCATACTCTCCCCGTCTCGTAAACTACCGTCTGCCTGCCTTGATATAAGTTTTACTGCTAAATTATCAATGAGTATCTTTTCCTGTTTTGATATCTCTATTAGTTTTTCTTCAATTTCGGAGACTGTAAGTCTTCTAAAATTAAATCTCTGACATCGAGAAAGAACGGTCATTGGAACTTTATGTGGTTCAGTAGTTGCGAAGATGAAGATAACATGCTTTGGGGGTTCTTCCAGTGTTTTTAGAAGAGCGTTGAAGGCAGGTTTAGTGAGCATATGGACTTCGTCGATTATATATATTTTATATTTTCCACGTCCCGGGGCATATCGTGTGTTCTCCTGTAGAGTTCTTATCTCGTCAATTCCCCTGTTCGACGCACCATCAATTTCGAGGACATCAAGGTTCATAGAATTATCTATTTCCTTGCAGTTTGAACAGGAATTGCAGGGTACAGCTGTGACCCCCTTTTCGCAACTAAGTGATTTTGAGAGAATCCTTGCAGTTGTGGTTTTTCCTACTCCTCTGGGACCTGAGAAGAGATATGCATGTGCAACCCGATTATCGTTTATTGCATTAATGAGTGTCTTTGTAATATGTTCCTGCCCGACAATCTCATCAAAATTTTTTGGTCTATATTTCCTCGCAATTACCAGATATGACATTTTTTTTATTTAGCCACAGATTTATTTTTATTTCTCTTTCTGCTTACTCCTTACTACATACTAATTACTATTCTTTTTCCCGTTTCTCCGATTATGTCTTTGTTGGGGACAAGCCCCAACGCTACTTATTATTCTCCCATTCCCCCTCTCTCCCATGCTCCCTTTCAAACTCACTGTATTATGTTAAAAATCGGGGCGGTCGGATTTGAACCGACG
>JAGMEZ010000205.1 GCA_023127905.1 Caldifarciminota bacterium | reverse complement strand
GGGAAATCGCACCATTTAGAGTGTCTTGGTACTGGAGATTTTTCGGAAAAGCCTTATAACTATAAGGAACTATTGTGATGTCTTGATTAAGCCAAAGAAATTGTTCTTTATGAGTGCCAAGCGGAGGTTTTGTAGGTGAATCACGTTCAAACCACATACAGTTTAGAGGAGATAGAAAAATCCCAAAACAGGTTGATACTAAAATTTTAAAATTTTGCATAATTACCTATTTTTTTCCTTGCACAAAAGAATTGAGCTTTCTTCTTAAACTAATCCTCCTATCGTGAGAATACAATCATAAAAAATGATACATATAGCTTTGTAGAGTTAAGATGAAAAATTTAACAACTTTTCTTCCGTTATTAGAAGTATGGGTTCTGTGTGCAGTAAATAGAAGCTTCTTTTTTATTACCATGGGCGTCTTTTCCAGGCGAAACGCTTGTCACATCGCCATAGGGTTTTGTTGTATCTTTTTAGCTTATTCTTTGTGAACTTCAGTTTCCATTGGGGTTCATTGATGGAAACCGGATGGTTTTTAATCTTCTCAGAGTCGTAATATATGGTTAGGAGAGTGTGGGTCAGCTGGTAGCTGTGGTAAGAGAGTAGCTTGGCTTCTTCAGGAAGAAAGTTGTCCAAATCAGTGCGAATTCTCTGCACCTCATTTACAAGTTGTTCAGGAAGGGAATGAGCAATGAGGTCAGAACTCGCCCTGGGTTTCCTTAGTTCTTCCACAACATCATCGATAGAGATAATTATACCTTTTTCCTTTTTAATTTCTCTCACTCGGTCTATAAACCAATCTTTCCTGATTCGTCGTGTTTGCTCGTACTGGATAGAGCGGTACTGCCTTAACACATGGATCATTCTGTACAGAGGGATAAAACGCCGCCAACCCCATTTCCATTCCGTAAGTTCCGAGGAGGCTTCACTAACAATAAGGAAAGTTGGTTTAATTGCTGACGGGGGTCGTTTCTTATCTTCCCAGTCGAGAAACCAGTCCAGACCGCAATTGTCAAAACAACCACCGTCGAGAAACCAGCGCCCCCTTTTAGCACCAACTCTTCTATAGAATGGTAGATGAGCTGCAGATGCAGTTGCTGCTTCCGCTACAAGAACAGGATGTTTGCCATAGGAATCTGTATAGCCATCATCGTCGCTGCCGTGAAAGTTGTGAGAGAAGCGATAAGCTTTGCCAGCATGTAAATCGGTTGTATTTATGACAAGTTGAAGTTCTTCAGACAATTCTGTAATTTTCATGCTCTTTCTACCATAGAACCAACGGTCGAAGAATCCGACCCAGAGCTTAATCCATGTAAAGCGTGGATCCAGTAACCTTATAAGCGTGAGAAGGCAGAGCAGAAGCCATCGGTTACGAAGGTTCCCTCTGGTAATAAGCTTTACGAAAGGGGTATAAACCTCCTTCAAAAAGACCTTAAGGGAGAATTTGTCTTTCTGTAGCGTTTCCCATCTACTGGCAAGGAAGGCAGCGATGATGGAACCTCCTGATACCGAAGAGATTACACCAACATTCGAAAGTTGTTTGGTCTCAGCCAGGTAACGGAGGACGCCCAGGTGAAAAAGGGAAGCACGGAAGCCTCCTCCGGAGAAACAGAGACCTATAGAACCTGGTGGTGGATTCTTCATCTTCATTTTAATAACTCCTTTTTTTAAGTAGGTGTTATAAATGTGTCTTTGTCCAGAGAACACCTGGACTCTGAGCAAATAGATTAGGAACCAGAATGAACATTAATATACCTGAAAGGAATGGTGCATTAAAATATTTCATTTGATCCTCCTTTAATGGTAATATTTTATGTTCGCGAAACTTTTTGTCTTGTTAAAAGATTATAAAGTTATTCTTCCAAAAAGTCAAGGAATTTTAGATTTCAGAAAAGTAAAAAATCTCTGATTACGTGGATTTACAATAAAGTTCCACAGATTTGCCTATACAGCTATATTGTATAGATAGTGAAAAGGTTTATTATCAGCAGCAGGCAACGTTTTCTTTTTCATTACATACGAGAATTTTTTATTTACTTAATTCGCAACTTATTTCCACACCAGTGGCAGTTCTTGAAATCGTAAGAAAAGATGATTGGATTGCCACAA
>JAGMEZ010000204.1 GCA_023127905.1 Caldifarciminota bacterium | reverse complement strand
ATAGGCATGACCTGTCCCCTATTCTTCACTTCTCAATGATCTTGAAAGAATTCATGAATTTTTCAACATCCTTTGAATACTCGTTTCCTTCAGGAAATTCTGTGAATAAGAGATAAACCCTATTTTCAACAAGAAATATCTTCGATTGCATGGTTGTCTTTCGATCTTGGCTCATAGCCATTATTTTTTTTCCACGAAATTCTTCCAAATAGACGATTTCTTCGAAGATGATATTCCCCTTAAAACCTACAACAATACCATTTTTGACTTGCTCCAGTAGAGAATCGGGGTTTATTCTTTGAATGTACCAATCTGGATAGTCACGGTACGCAACAAGAAAATCTATATTCATATTGTCAGCCGAGAAAGCGTGAAATTCACTGGGTCCATTTAGCGATTTTGCCTTATCTTCATAGATGGATTCATTAACAGTTCCTACCATCAGTACTGAGAATCTCCCCTCTTGCGAAGTGAACTCCTGCCATTTTTGCTCATTCAATTGCTCTCTCCATTCATCTGGTGAAGACCACTCTGTTTTGAACCAATGATAACGAGCTAATCCAATGTCAAAACCAAAAATCACAGTAACACCAACATTATCCTTATTGTCAACTTCTTCATAGTTATTGAGAATCACTTTTGCAACTTCTTTGATTGCATCTTCGATTGCAATAGGTTTTCTTTTCCAAAACACTTGAGCTCTCATAAACTTACTTCCACCATCCTGTCCAAGGGTCTCCCCTACGAAAACACCTACATACGAAACATTTTCCATTTCATTTAATTTTTCTTGAAGAATAAACAACTCTGGAAACTCACCTTTTAGTTTTAACCATGGGACCATAAACAAAGAGTATATCAAAATACACACAATAATGAGTGCAAAAACAATGTAATGTACTCGAGCAACAGATCTTGGAGTAATTGGACTACTTGCACGTGCTCTTACAACGTACGTTTTACAGATTAAATCATGAAGGCTCTGCCGTGTTCCTCTGTTAAAAGTGTAGAAATATATGATTCCCGCTATCCCTCCAAAAAGAACTAAATAAACAATAATCCCTATTGGTGACATTAAGATAAACTGAGGAATCATGGCTCCATTAAGGAAAAACGGTAATGTAAATACTGTAGTGCGAAGCAGAGATTTCCTGAATGAAATGCATTCACCATTTCTTCCGACAACACGGATTTGGGTTAATTTCTTTCCCAGACTCTGTCCATTTCCCAAACGGCTATTCAAAATACCAAAATACACAAGGACAATTGTAAATCCTATTAATAGCTCCCATCCACACATCCTAATCAGAAGATTTCTCAACAACAATCCGAGAATACTGCCAGCAATTGAAAGTAAGATACTGTCAATACACATAGCTAATAGCCGCATCCAAAAATTACAAATTGGTGAACTGGGCTTAATATCTGCCTCGGTCGATAATTTAGGAATCGTATTATTTTTAATCTTTTCCATACTTCTTATATCCTTTCATCTCTGATCCAATCCAATACAACCAATTAAACTAAAAAGACAATTGTTACATTTTTCTTCAACAATCTATAGCAAGAAAATATCGGAATGTCAAGATTTTTGCTTTTCTTCAGCTTGTGTGTGTTGTGAAATTCTGACTTTGATGTGTCTGTTTTCTTTTTTCTGTTTACTTATCTTTTCTGAATGTGAAATGTGAAAGCCAACTTACTAACGCCATAAATCTTACTTGTCCCGTTAGAGAAAAGAAATGAAGCATTTCTGTAAGTCTCTAATGGGATATCTTAGCCCGACACCAACTCACGCGACACCAGCTCATCAAGTCATTCCAACTCATTCCAACTCATTCTTATGCCTTCTGAATTAAAAAGTTTAAAAGTTTACTCCTGTCCCCATTACCCATTACTTTACCATTACTTTACGGGTGCCTGCCCCATCCCCATTCACTGACTCCGTTGGGTGGGATGTCTTGTGCCTAGTGACTTGTGCACTAATGTGACCTGACCCCTCAATTTCGTTCTTTAATATTTTTTAGAGCCTTTTCGAATTTACTGAGCTGGCTCTTGAAAAATTCACTGTCAGGTTCATTTTCTAAAGCTTTGTTTTCCCAGTAAACTGCTTGTTTGAAATTTCCAGCTGCATAATATGCTTCAGCAAAAGTATCCATAATATTCGCATCATCTGGCGAAAGCTCGTGAGCCTTCTTTGCTGCCTTAAGGGTCTCCTCTGGATACTTCTTCTTCAGAGCAAATTGCCATGCAAGGTTGTTATAAACGTCTGAGTTACTTACTTCACTTTTTAGTGCTTTTAAAAGAAGAGAATGAGCCTTTTCAAAAAAAACTTCTTCATTGTCTTTTTCTTCGTCTGCGAGACGAAGATATGCTGGAGCAAGAAATGCAAACTGCCACATTTCATATTGACGACGCAGTTCTCTAACTGGTTCAGGGTTATCAACAACCTTCAAATCAACAAGTCTGTCATCAACACCCTGGTAACCACCCCCCTTTCTCACAACAATTAGTGATGCTGATTGTTTTCCTCTTCTATCACCACCCGCTTTTTCTCCAGCTTCGAGTACCGATAGCAATCTTTCTGCAAGTGGACCTTCTTTTTTCTGAAAAACAAGCATCATGCTATCAATAACCTCAGACCCGGTTAGAATGTTTCCCTGTACAGAAACATACGGAGCAGTTTTGTGCCCAGCCCATTCAAGGGTGCTTTGTCCTGTAAATGCAGCAGATTTTCCCTCTTTATCGACAATTCCAACCTGTCGGCTCTCTATGAGAGTATCCTTCTCAAGTATTGACTTTAAAACCTCATCCGCGGATTCTCCCTTGGAAAGGCCATCCAAAGCCCAAGGACCAAAATAGGGATTCGTAAAAGCCTGAGTGGCAACAGCACCAACATCAGCCTCAAGCCAGGGTACAACGTAACCAACATCCAAAACCTTCGATGCTACTGCAATACCCCATTCATTGGTTTCTGGGTCCATTGCAACAATAGAGAATGTTCCCTGAGAGATACACGCTAATAAAATTAGAATTTTTAACACAGAACCCCCTATTATAAATTAACTGTACAACTTTTTTTGGCAAAAAACGGTGTTAGGCTAAGAAATATGATATAACTGCCCAACATGTTTGCATTAAAAATTTCATAAATCCTATTCACAATTTTAAACGAATTCTATTATTATTTTGGAGTTTGCGCTGAAATAGTTGCGGATTCAGAATTAAATTCATTATTGGAAGAATATTAGCAGAAATACAATAAGAAGTCAAGATTTTTTGAAAACCAATTCAATTTGTTGAACGATCTAAATTTATTCTGTGGATGCATTAGCATTTATCGATTGGATTTAAATTTATCCTTTTCCCTTTATCCTTTTTCCTTTATCCTTTTTCTTGTCCTTTCCGTGGTCTTATGTCTCAGGTCTCATATCTGTTGTCTTTCTACTTTCCCTCTATCCTTGCAAAAGCTTGGCTTTTACGGGTCAAGAGATTTAGGATTAGATTACAGATTCCAGCCTGACCCCGTTATTCCGTTATTCCTTAGCGTAGGTGGGTTAGCGTAGGATGACCTGACCATTCAATTTTTAGAATCCAAATCCAACTAAACCTTCAAAAGAACTATTCTTCACCCGTTAATAATCAGTTTTATAAGCATCTGTAAGATCCGGGCTGTACCGAAACTCAATTAACACCGTTACTGATTTTAAAATATCACTTTCAATCCCTATACCAAAATCACCACCAATACCAAACTTTTTGAATTCATCATACAGACTCTCTAAAGGTTTCGATTGATTACCGATAAGGATATCAAACCGAGGACCAAATATTAAGTATGGATTTATATTCTCTGTTCCGAACGATATTCTCGATAGAATAGGAATTGATAAATAATCAACACGGTTACTATACCATATGACTCCAATTTTGTTACCCTGGTCATCTCTTTGTTCAATTGAATCAACCATTCCCTTTTGAATATAATGAGTTTCCGTCAACAAACTAAGACGTGAATTAATAACCCAATCAACATACATTCCAATATCTAATCCTTTTCTTTTTTTTGTATCTAATTCAATATCATAAGTATAGTCAAAATCCTGATCTGCTATGCAAATACCAGCCTTTATTCCCCAATCAACAGTAAATCCTGCCTGTATTCCTGAAAAAAATAAAAGAAGAAACATTACGAATATCATCATAAATTTCATTTTTCCTCCTTTTTAAAGAATGATTAGTTAATAATTCTTATATCTCAACTAGTTGTAAGAATCGTAGCAAATATTCACAAAAATGTCAAGATAATAAAAATGGACGCTGTCCCCCTTTTCGCTGTCCCCCTTTTCCGCTGTCCCCCTTTTCCCCCTTTTCACCCCTTTTCAGCGTAGGATGACCTGACCCCTCAATTTCGTTTTTAATGGTGTCAAGGATTTTAAGGAAACTCCTTAGCAAAATGAAACTGTCCTGTTTTATTTATCGACTTTTTTAGCTCCGCTAAAGTCATAAAGCCTGCCACGTGGGTGCGAAGCACCTTTACGTGGTGATTGTACGGGTGCCTGCCCCGTTAGCCGATAGGCTTTTACGGGGTCAAGTCAACGATACCGAGATAAATCGAGGTGTCAACGATGCTGAGTTAGAACGAAGTACCGTAGGTCCTGAATATTTATATTGAAGGG
>JAGMEZ010000203.1 GCA_023127905.1 Caldifarciminota bacterium | reverse complement strand
TTTTTTCTTTCAACTCCATAATTTCACCTCACATAGTGTATTCAAGAATAATATAAGTTAATTAAGAAGGTATGTCAAGAGATTCTTAGGCACAAATAGGGGACAGGCTGGTTTTTTACAAGAGATAAGATTTTTAATTAGGGACACCCTCCTATGCGTAACACTTCGGAGGACAGGCATCCTATTTTTGAAACCCCCGAAAATACGTAGTTTGTCAATTAAGCAAAGAAGAATTAGAGACTTGTGCTTCGACATTGCTCAGCACGGTATGAGTCCTTTCAGGACGGTTGTGGTTCTTCAGCAGGCTCAGAACGGTATGAGTTCATCAAAGATGAACGGAGATTGGTCTCTTTGAGACGGAAGAAGGAAAAAAAATAGGGGTCAGGTCCCTTCGCGGAAAGCTCAGGACAGGCTTCACATTTGACACATAACAGATAAGGGTCAGGTCATCCTACGCTAAAACCCTCCTACGTTGAAACTTCGAAGGGTATAGCTTCGGAGGATAAATCCCTTTGGTAAACTCAGGACAGTAGCCTTCGGATACGGAAACATCAATTGTCTCTCCTTAGTTTTTCGAGGATGTTTAGAATAGATAAGGCAAATGGTTCGAAATATTGAGCACCTTTATACAAAGCAGGTTCAGGAATTTGTATGTTTAGTGATTGACTGATAATAGTGGCATCAGCAGAAAGGTCGCGAAATAATGAAGAAAGAGAGTATTCATTATCAGACCATTTTGTAGTTGAAAGCGCTTTTAGTAACTGGTCAAGAAAAAGAAAAGTTCTAACCCAGTCTAAATATCCAAAGTTTTTATTTATTCCAAAAACTCGAAACCATTCTTTTTTCTTATTTAAAGAATAATCTCTTTTAACTTTTTTTACCACTCCCGACTTTCTCCATCTTTCAAGGATTGTGTACATATTTCTCTGATTACCGAAGATGCTCGTTGCGATTGAATTTGAATTTCCAGAATCGTTTACTAAAAGATATATAAAGACTTCAACTCTTGCATCAACACCAAGATAACCTCTTAATTGTAGCTGTAAAAGAGGTTGTGACTGCAGAATTTCCAGTTGTTTTACTACACCACGTATTTGATATCCATCGAAGAATTTCTTATGATCTTGCAAGAGCCTTTTTTCTGTTTCCTTGCCATCAGGGAATTTTGCAAAAATGGGTTTATATTTCTTCACAGTATCAAGCATCAGCTTTAGTATAGCTTGATTAAAACCATATTTCTCTAAGCCTGGAAGTGGTTTCATAAATCCTTTACTGACTCTTTTAAGACGTGAGTAGTTAACCCATTCTCTATTTTGAATCAACCATTCAGTACATGCAGAGAGAAGACGTTTATCATTGAGACCAATACTGAGAGTAGAGATTATCAGAGCTTCAATGTCAATAATCCAATAAATTTCTGACCGAATGTGGGATGCAACACCTAAAGTAGACCATTGTTTCCAGTGAATTTCAAGAAGATAGTTTCTAAATTTTTCCTTAAATTCGTTC
>JAGMEZ010000202.1 GCA_023127905.1 Caldifarciminota bacterium | reverse complement strand
TTTTTAAAAAGTGGGGGATGGCAAGCATAATTGCCAATTGAGAATTAGAAATTGCGAATTAAGAAGTCATCAGACATTCTACATTACTTTCTTTATAAGTGACAGAATTCCTTGTTTCCAGGCAACTCTGTGCGTAATACCTGAATCAACAAGGGTCTTACAATTCTCAAGATACCATTTGTAGGACCTTATTAACGCATCCCTATTACTGTACTTCGGTTCCCAGCCAAGTACATTTTCTGCTTTTTCAATTGAAACGAATGAATCGGTATCAGCAGTACCATAAACCCATCTATATAAAGGAGATAATCTCAATGTCCATAAAATTGATAAAATTGGTTTAGCAATCCATGATGGCACCAACATAATCCGAGAACCAGTCCCACTAAACTCACACATTGCACTCACATCTTCATTTACTGTACCGAACTCTTTAGCGCCTATATTGAATGAATCGTCTACTTTCCCACACGGTAAAGTCAAGGTTAGATATATTGAATCTACAAGATCGTCAACTTCGAGCAGCTGATAGTGATTCTCTCCATTGCCAATAATTGGAATCCTCTTCCCACTGCAAACCCAATCATATAGTATTTGAAAAACTCCAAGCCTACCTGTACCAATAAATGTTTTAGGTCTAACAACAGGAATACACATACCTTTTTTTCTAAACTCCTCACATATCTTTTCCGCTTCTATTTTAGTCTCACCATAAGGTCCGACACCAACAAGAGGATCATCCTCATAGATAGGATGTTTTATGGGAACACCATATACAGCGGTTGATGAGATAAAAACTACCCTTTTTATACCATTCTTTTCAGCAGCAATTAGAACATTCCTCGTTCCATTAATGTTTGTCTCAACGATATCTTTTTTCTTCCACAACGGAAGTGCAGCAGCACTGTGAACAACAAGGTCTACACCTTTTAAGACCTTTTCTAATGCATCCCTGTTCCTGACATCAACATTAAAATATCGTGAATTAGGAGGATACTCTCCCTCCTCAATTGGGGCAATATCAATAACATAAATCTCTGAATATTTATTCGAAAGATTTCTACAAATATGGTAGCCAAGAAATCCAGCACCTCCAGTTACAGCAAGTTTCACCATTCCTCCAATCTCATATTTATAACTTTAGTAACTAACTTCGTTTAGTTCGTTTAAAGCGTTTAGATCCTTTTGATCGTTACTATCGTTTAGTTCGTTAGTTTGTCATTGCGAATACACTTTCATATTCTCTTATGAAGCAATCTTAGATGTTAACCAATAAAACCAATTCAACAATTAATTCACCTGCAATTTAACCTCTATTAACAAATTCCTTATCCTTTTTCCGCTCTGAGTTTACGAAGAGCCAATCTCCGTTGCGAAGCAACCTATACCGTTCCGAAGGAACAATTCTTTCCCGTTTCGCATTCGTCATTGCTGTTTTCGATTTGCGTCATTCTCTCCAGATTATTTCTCCTTTATATTATAATCTCTGTGAGAGATATATAATAAGAATCGCAGTTATACTCCATAGAATAATATCAATTAAGAGTGGTTTATCTGTAAAGAGAGTTTTTTCCGGACTTCCACCCTCTTCTTCTCTGTGAACAAGATAAAGGTACCGGAATATTCCATATATAACGAATGGAACAGTTAACCCTAACAACCTTGTCCCAAATTTCAAATATGTCTCTTTTGCCATTGTGTACATTGCATAAGTAACAACGGTTGATGCGGTTACAACTGCAATCATCTGGTCAAGAAGATAGGAGGAGTAATAAAACAGAGTATTCCTGTGTGTATGAGCACTTTCCCCAAGCAATGTAATTTCATACCGACGTTTACACAATCCAAGAAATAAAGCCAGAAGAAACGTTGTAAGAAGAAGCCATGGGGAAATCTCAACATTTATAACAACTGCGCCTGCAACTGCCCTCAGGATAAAACCAAATGAAACAATAATGACATCAAGAATTATAATCTTCTTTAAGCCAATGGAATATGATATCATTAAAAGAATGTATGTGAAACAAACAAAAAAGAAAGACCTACTAAGAAGGATTGATAAAATTAAAGCCACCACTGCAAGAATAATAGAGACAAGAATTGCCTGTCCAATACGTAATTCTCCAGAGGCAATAGGTCTTACCCGCTTTTTGGGATGAAACCTGTCAACTTCTCTGTCAATAATATCATTCAGAATATATACAGAACTGCTTGCTAAACAAAATACTATAAAAGCGAGTATAGATTGTAGAATGGGACCAATCTCTGTAAAACTAAAAGAAAAAATAAGACCAGCAAAGAGGAATAAATTCTTCATCCACTGAACGGGTCTTAATTCTATTAGGATAACTTTAATTATTTTTCTCAACTTAGATACCTTATTCTCACTTTGCCAGTCCATCACGAGTCTTAGTTCTGTTGTCCTAATCCTGAATACTATTTTACTCTTACTTCAAAAGTTTCATCAACAATTTTTATGCCTGTTTCTACACTTTCTACAATTGTTGTAGCCACATGTTTATTATCAATCATTGTTTCGGTCTTAAAAGGAATACCCCAAATTTCTTTAATTTTTTTGTATTCTGTGAAAATAAGTGTGATTATACTTTTCTTAAAATATCCTAATGCTTTTAATGGAACGAAACGGGTTTTAGAAATCCATATTTTCTTTAATGGTTCACCTGATTGAGCAGGTGTCTTAATAACATAACAGTCCTCACTGTTTATTTTCTCCTCTCCTATAATTACGCTATTAATAGGAATTAATTTCGAAAAATCATCAAAAATACCCTGTACTAATGCCTCATCTTTTGGCATCATCGTAACACCAACAAAAGGAGAGATAAACCAAACATCTTTTCCATCGAAGAGTATAATATTTTTTATCTTCTCCTCATCGAGTGCCATCCGGGAAACTGTTTCTATTTTATATCTCGTTCCTTTCTTTAGAACAGTTTGAATTGATGTTACTTCAGCGTCATCGGAAATACTCTTTATAACCTGCGTAATCTTAATAGTTCCAGCCCTTTCCATAATTTTATTATAACGTATATTCATTTCATCCACAATAGTTTTCACAGATAATCCATTTAGAGTATATGTTACTGTAAGAAAAAATAGAGCAATTAAAGCAATTCTTTTCATCAATAGTCCTCCTTTTATCCTTTTAGTTATTCTACTGTTACGCTTTTTGCCAGGTTTCTCGGTTTATCAACATCACATCCTCTCATTACTGCAATATGATAAGCAAGAAGTTGAAGTGGTATAACAGTTAAAAGAGGTGTTAATATATCAATTGTTTTTGGAATTGGTATACAATATTTTACTTTCGACTCGATTTCTTTATCCCCTTCAGTAGTAATAGCAATAACAACACCTTTTCTTGATTTCACTTCTTCTATGTTCGATAATACCTTTTCAAATACAGAATCCCTTATTGCAATAAATACAACAGGCATATCATCATCAATGAGGGCAATCGGACCGTGTTTCATCTCAGCTGCTGGATACCCTTCGGCATGGATATAGGAAATTTCTTTAAGTTTCAACGCCCCTTCCAGTGCAACTGGAAAATTGTAACCTCTGCCAAGGAAAAGGAAATTTCTCTTCTTGTAAAAATCTGATGCAATATCCTTAATCATATTATCAAGCTTTAGAATTTCAGCTGCTTGATCCGGAATCTCTTTTATTGCATCAATAATCTCCCTCCCTTTTTCAACTGATATTGTCCTCATCCTTCCCATAAGAAGAGAAACAAGAGCAAGAACCATTATTTGAGATGTAAACGCTTTTGTAGAAGCAACCCCTATTTCCGGACCAGCATGTATATAAACACCACCATCTGTTTCACGTGCAATAGTACTACCTACAACATTACAGATACCCAGTGCAGTAGCTCCCCTTCTCTTTGCTTCCCTCAATGCTGCAAGTGTATCTGTGGTTTCTCCTGATTGGCTTACAGCAAATAATATCGTATTTTTATCAACTACAGGACTTCTGTATCTAAACTCGGAAGCATATTCTACTTCAACGGGAACCCTTGCCATTTGTTCCATCATGTATTCACCAATTAAGCTAGCATGCCAGGCAGTTCCACAAGCAGTAATAACAATCCTGTCCACCCGTTCAAGTTCCTCAGAATGCCTATCAAGTCCATCAAGACGGGTTGTTCCAACATTCCAGTTCAATCTTCCTCTAATAGCATTTCTTAGTGTTGTTGGCTGTTCAAAAATCTCCTTTAACATGAAATGGGAGTATCCCCCTTTTTCAATCTTGTCCAATGTCCATGATATTTCCTGAATTTTTGGTTCGATTTCTCTCTCCTCAAGGGTTGAAATCGTAAAGCCATCATCCTTGAGTGAAGCAAGTTCCCCATCTTCAAGATAAACAACCTGACGCGTGTGTGGAACTATCGGGGCTGCATCCGAAGCAACAAAAAACTCGTCTCCCCCATCGCCCAAAACGAGAGGACTTCCATTGCGAGCACAAACAATCTCTCTTGGATGTTCAAGGGAAACAATTGCAACACCGTATGTACCTTCAACCTCTGAAAGTGCAATTCTTACTGCCCTTAATAGGTCATCTTCATAATACTCTTCAATCAGATGTGCAATAACCTCAGTATCTGTATCTGTCCTTAATGTATGTCCATTCTGTATTAGATACTCTTTTAAAGCATTACTGTTTTCAATTATTCCATTGTGTACAACAGCTATTCTTCCCTTGCAGTCCGTGTGTGGATGTGCATTTTTGTCCGTTGGCTCACCATGTGTAGCCCATCGCGTGTGAGCAATACCCACTGTTGCATCAATCTTCTCATTCCTAATTAACTCATCAAGTCGGGATACTCTTCCAGCAATTTTTTGAATTATAAGGTTGTTCTCCGAAAGCACAGCTAAGCCAGCAGAATCGTATCCCCTGTATTCAAGTCGTTTCAAACCTTCCATAAGAATTGGAACAGCTTGCTTTTTACCAATGTATCCAACAATTCCACACATTTTTATACCCCTTGTAAATAAATAACCTCGTTTATAGCGTTTTGATCATTTAGATCGTTAATATCGTTTAGAGCGTTTCGATCGTTAATAGCGTTCACTGCGCTTACTGGAACTAATTCCATCCGTTGCATTTACTGCGTTCTGACCTCTGTCATTGCGAGAGCTTCTCCTTGCTTGACTCATGCGAAGCAATCCCATTTGTTCTTCTTCCTTCTTCCATCTTACATCCTACACCTTCTATTCTTGCCGCGAAACAAGACTTCCTTGCGTCAACCCAAGGTTTCGCTACTCCTTCTTGTTTCCATGGAGTAGCAGAGCTTGCTCTGCGCTTTATTAAATCATTTTCATAACTTTCTTACACAAATCCTCTGCCTTCTTTTTTGTCCTTGCTTCTGTAATAATTCTAACAATTGGTTCTGTCCCAGATTTTCTGATATGTATCCATCCATCCTTCCAGTCAATTCTTACACCATCGGTTCGGTTTATCTTCCCCTTCGGTAACCCTGAAATAATCTTTTTATAATTAAGTTTCTCTTTTCCAGATTTTACTGTTTTTCTCTTTTTCACTATATTAAATTTCGGTAATTCATTCTTCAATTGAGTTATAGTTTTTTTCGATTCAAGAAGATATTCAAGCATCAGTGCAATTCCAACAAGTGCATCTCTTGTATAAATCATTCCTGGAAGAATAATACCCCCATTTCCCTCACCTCCAATCACTGCCTTAACATCCCTCATTTTCTTCACAACATTTGCTTCCCCCACTTTAGTTCTGAATAACTTAACACCATATTCTTTCATGACAAAATCAATCATCCTGCTTGTCGATAAATTTACTACAACATTACCTTTTTTCTTAGAGAGAATAAACCGAGATACGAGGGGTAAAGAATATTCCTCTCCAAGTGCAGTACCATTGTCTGTAACAATAGATAATCTATCACCATCTGCGTCTGTTGCAAAACCAATATCTGCTTTTGTTTTTTTAATCGTCTTTCCGAGCTTAGACAAGTTCTCCGCAAGCGGTTCAGGATTTCTTATAAAATTACCAGTTTCATCACAAAAAACCTTTACAACTTCACAGCCAAGTCTCTCTAATAATTCAGGAAAAGCATAATACCCAGCCCCGTTCACACAATCAACTGCTACACGAAATTTTTTCCTTCTCAATCTTTTAATGTTCACAAAAGGAAGAGAAAGGATTGCATCAATATGTCTTTCAACACCATCATTATCTTGTTTTAGCTTCCCCAATTTATTCCACATGGCATGTTTAACAGTGTTCTTCTCATAAATTTTAAAAAATTTTTCTGACTGGCTTTTATTAAGAAACATTGCATCCTTTCCAATAAACTTCAACGCATTCCATTCAATAGGATTGTGGCTTGCAGTAATTGCAATACCACCATT
>JAGMEZ010000201.1 GCA_023127905.1 Caldifarciminota bacterium | reverse complement strand
TGAGTTATGCAGATAAGTATTAAAAATTATTTTCTTGACAACTAAGGACGGGTTTGGTATTTTTATAATATATTTCAGAAACAGAGAATACGTATGAACCTGCAAAACAATAGAATGTCGGTAATGTTGTTCCTTCTGTATAATAAATTTCAGGTTTAAAAGAGAGGTGTATGGAAATGAAAAGTATATCTATAATTTTCATTATTGTTGGTTTGGTGGTAGTGTTTAATTTTGCAAATGCCAGACCAGTTTTGGTCGCAGTTGAACTTAATGATATAAACCAGATAAAACTGTGGCAAACCCAGAATTATCAAACCTATGAGTTCTTAAACAAAACAGTAATTGCTGAAGTAGATGAATCACAGATACCGATATTGGAAGAACAGGGTTTTATCTGTTATGTGATAGATTATATGCCCTGGAGTGAAAGCTATTTCATTGGCAAATTACCAGAAAAGTTAAAAGTCAAATTACCAGGAGAGATAATCTGGCAAAAAGATGAAATCCGAATTCTAAAACTGTCAGAATATGAAGTAACATCCCTTTTGAGTCTCTGTTTAAGATTCCGTCCCCTCAATAGGACTGTTTTTCCAGAGCGTTTCTGGGAACAGGTATTGACCAAAATAGTTGTAAATGAGGGTATTGGCTGGGATCCTTTTATCCAGAGCCTTGTGGATCAGGTAAACACAGATTCTATTACTTCTTACATTCAAAGGTTACAGGACTTTAGAACCCGCCTTGCTTTAACTGACAGTGGTTTTGCATCCTCAGAATGGGTGTTGCAGAAGTTTAACAGTTGGGGCTATACAGCAGAATTCGACAGTTTTTATATTGACAGTAATAGCTTTTGGGGAAGTTGGCCCGGCACGGGATATGACAGAAATGTAATAGCAACGATTAATGGGATATTGAATCCATCAAGAATTTTTTTTATTAGTGGTCACTTCGATGCAATAGTTATATCAGATACTTCGATTGCCAGATTTTTTGCTCCAGGGGCTGATGACAATGCATCAGGAGCATCTGCTACTTTAGAGGCAGCAAGGATATTCAGTAACTATTCGTGGGAACCAACAATTAAATTTGCATGTTGGGGAGCTGAAGAACTCGGTTGTATCGGTAGTGGTGATTATGCACGGCGTGCTGACAGCATGGGGCTGGATATTGGAGGTATTGTCAATTTAGATATGATAGGTTATATGGATAATGAAGAAGTTGAGTGTAATATAATGCGCCAACACCAATTTTCTAAATGGCTTTCAGATCTATTCTATCTTGCAGGACAACTCTATGTTTCAGATACATTACAACTCTATCAAGAAAATTGGCAAGGTGGATCGGATGATAGATCCTTTACTGCTTATGGTTACCCTGGAATCTGCGGTATAGAACGATGGTGGTATGAAAATCCTCATTATCATGATACGACCGATCTATTAAGTACAATGTCACCTGTACTGTATATGAATATTACTAAGACCGCAGTAGCTACTATGGCAATCCTGGGTTTGTATCCTGGAATGGTTGAGGATGTCGGTGTTTATGATATGGGGGATGGTAATCGCTTGGTGGTGAACTGGTCTGTTAACAGTGAAGGAGATGTTATAGGCTATAAGGTTTATTGGGGATTAGAAAGCGAAGCATACACCGACACACACTTTGTTATGGGAATAGCCAGTACTACAGATACCCTGACTGGACTTATGGCTGACTCCACCTATTACGTAGTGGTTAGAGCAATTGATACTGATGATCACGAAAGTTATCTTGCTACTGAAGTGTCCTGTGTTCCAGGGGAAATTCCTTTGGCTCCTGTTGGTGTAACTGCGGATCCAATTAACTCTGGAATCCAAATCTGTTGGATGAGAAACATGGAACTGGATTTGGCTGGGTATCGTGTCTATAGAAGGATTAATGAAAATCCGACCTATGATAGTTTGAATATCGCTTTATTAACGGATACAACTTATTCGGATATACCGCTATCAGGGGAAAACAAATACTACTATGCGATTCGCTCCTTTGATACTCAGGGTAATGGTAGCTCAATGAGCAGTGAAGTATATAGTCGTCCCATTACCCTTGATCAGGGTATTTTAATCGTGGATGAAACTAAAAATGGAGGTGGAATATATCCACCGGATAGTTTACAGAATCAATTTTATCAATATATCCTGGATGATTATACCTATACTGAATACGAATACGGCACATCAACTCAAATGCCTGTGTTCGCTGATTTTGTACCATATTCGGTAGTTTTATGGCATGCAGATGATTTTACTGAGTTATTGGCTTCAGAAAATGTTCCTGACTTGAAGTCATATCTCGATGTAGGTGGTAATCTATGGTTTATGGGTTGGAAACCCACATCAAATTTAATCAACAATCCTGGATATCCTTTTGATTTCGGTCCGGGAAGTTTTATCTAT
>JAGMEZ010000200.1 GCA_023127905.1 Caldifarciminota bacterium | reverse complement strand
TTATCTCACCCGGGAATGTTGATTTTTTTATCTGTGACTCGACTGATTTTGCAACCTATGCAGCTGGAGATTCATTTTATTCATTTAAGATTATTGAAGATGCCCCTGCTTTAAATGATTCATTCGTTCTTCCTGAAGCGAAGAATTGGTATCTGGTTCTTTCCAATGAGGATCAGGTGGTGGATAAAGCAGTAGCAAACATTACGGTAAAACTATTGAAGAATCTTTCTGGTGTTGAAGAGAAATTTGTAAAGAGGCAATTTAATAGTTTGCAGGCAACACCAAATCCTGCCTCAAGTCGGGTTAGATTCTCTTATCAGTTATCGAAGAGAGGAAGTGTTCATTTAAATGCCTATGATTCGCAAGGTCGTTTAATAAAGGAACTCATAGATGGTGAAAGAGAAAAGGGAATTCACGTTATTAACTGGAATACCGAGCTACTTCCAAGTGGTATTTACTTCATACGGTTCGAGACCAGTCATTATAAGAAAGTGGAAAAGGTGATAATAATGCGATAAAGGGGATAATAAAATGAAAGAAATAAGTGACAAATTTGTAATAAAGATTTTTGTACTTTTAGTGGTTATGTTGTTGGTTGGATTATTACCAGTCACCGCACAGCAGTTTTATGAAGATTGGGAATCAGCGCAATGGGGTAATTGGGAGCTGACCGGAACACAACAAACTCCACCAAGCGGTTGGACATTTGAGCAAGGTTACAATTCTGTGTACTCAGCCCAGGTAAAACATTATCAAAGCTTTGGTGGTTGGGGTGGATGGACAGGCATAAAACACTCGATTACATTTTCTGCAACGCTTCTTGACCTTTACTATTACTTTGATAGAAGTGGAAATCTTGATTATGCCTCAGAGAAAGTCAGATTGTTTCTCTCTGATGGAAAAAGAGTGGAGTACTGGGTCGATACTTACAACTGTAACATACCGGCAAGTACAGATTCGATTAAGTACATTGATTGTACGGGTGGAAATCCTGCAACCTGGTATGAACTGCAGCGAAATATCGCTGACGATATAGCAGGATTTTCTGCGGGGCAGGTAACCGACATAGAATTTGGTGTAACCAGTCGAGGAAACAGCGGTGGTCCATTTGAGGGTTTGATGAGAGCAGATAATATTCTATTGATAGCAGAGGAAGATACTATTCCTCCATTCGTAAACTTGATACTCCCAAATGGAGGCGAAAGCCTGGTTGTAGGTGAACTCTATGAAATTTGTTGGTCAGATTCTGATAATGTTGGAATTACCGGCGACAGCTTGTATTATTCTTCGGATGGAGGTACTAACTGGATACCCATAATCTATCAGTCGGGTGACCCACAGGTGTATCAGTGGACAGTACCCAATACACCATCAGATTTCTGTAAGGTGAAAGTTGTTGTATTTGATTGGGGAGACAGCTCTGCCTCAGATGAATCAGATGCGGATTTTGCTATCGTACCAGACACAATTGACCCCTCGGTGACTGTGTTATCACCAGATGGTGGGGAGCAATGGGGAACTGGTGAATATCACCAGATTACATGGGAAGCAAGTGATAATGTGTCAATAATAGGAGATTCAATTTATTATTCCATTAATGGTGGTACAAGTTGGATACCTATTGTATACCAGGAAGGCAATCCACAAAGTTATACATGGATAGTTCCTAATACCCCCTCTGATAGCTGTAGAGTTAAGCTTATTGTTTTCGATTCCGGTGGTAACAGCTCATTTGATGATTCAAATAACAATTTTACCATATTCTATAAACAACCACCACCTGTTACTTATGCTGTGGTGGTGAAGAATTCAACATATCAAGATTCTGCTTGGGCAGTAGTTGTGGATACATTGCTATCGAAATACAGTGGCATGGTTTTTACATACGAAACGAGTGTTTGGGAAGTACAATCAGGGTTGAGTGGTTATTATCCAACCCATGTCGGTTTCGTAACTGAACCGCTGGATGCACCTCGTTCATTTGTAAATAGTGTGTGTCAATTGATGAGGGCATTGGATGATGACCCATACGGTGATGCGATTTGGGGTGTGATAACTGGATATGAAGCAGGTGATGCCTTGAGGGTTGTCACGGGTCCACCAAGTATGACGATTTCTACCGTGATTCTCAATGATTGTGCCAGCCTCTTAAATTAT
>JAGMEZ010000020.1 GCA_023127905.1 Caldifarciminota bacterium | reverse complement strand
GATAGGAAATTGGGTATGATGAATAAAGAGGCATGTGATTTATTAGAATATGCAGCAGTGATTGGCAGAGAGTTTGATTTTACTTTTTTGCAGGATGTAACTAAGATGAATGAAGGTCATCTTTTTGATTTAATAGATGAGATATTAGGAATGAAATTATTAAAAGAGAGTGGTGGTGAAGTATATTGTTTTTCCGAGGATATGATTAGAGAGGTAATCTACCATAAAATAAACAGAAGTAAACTAAAGCGTTATCATCAGGTAGTTGGTGAGAGGTTGTTGAATTCGTATAAAGATCGTATTGAAGAGATAGTTGAAGAATTATCAAATCATTTTTATTTAAGTGGGGACAAAGAGAAAACCATAGAGTACAGTATGATAGCTGCAAACAGAGCAAAGGATGCTTATGCAAATCAAGATGCGATAAGATTTTATACCTGGGCAATTGAGTGTTTAAAGGATAGCTCAATAAAGGATAGAGAATTAAAAGAGATTGAATGTTTAAGGAATCGAGCTGGTGTATTAAATTTGATTGGAGAGAATGAGAAGGCAGTAGTAGATGTAGATAATGCGATTAACAAGACAAAGGTAATAGGTAATAAAAAATGGGAAGCTGATTGTCTTATAGACCTTTGTAAGGTTTTCTTAAATTTATCTCAATATGATAAGGTTTTAGAGAAAGCTAAAGCAGCTTTAAGGATTTATAAGGAAATAAAAGATAAAAAAGGTGAAGCAAAATGTTTTAACAATATTGGTATCGTTAACTGGCATATTAATAAATTTCACAAAGCATTGAAGTTTTACAACCGTTCATTAGAAGTACAAATAAACATTGGTGACCGTAAGGGTGAGGCGCTAAACCTTAATAATATTGGTGCGGTATATCATAGTCTTGGTAAATATTCCAGGGCATTAGAATTTTACAAACAGTCATTGAAAATAAGGGAAGGGATTGGGAATCGCAAGGGTGAAGCAGGAAGCCTTAGTAACATAGGTATTCTTTATCGGTTCTTTGGTGATTATTCTAAGGCTCTGGAGTTTTACGAGCGTTCACTAAAAATAAGAGAGGAATTTGGTGAGCGCCAAGGTGAGGCGATAAGCTTTAATAATATCGGTATTATTTATAATGATCTTGGTGAATATTCTAAGGCACTGGAGTTATACCAACGTTCATTAAAAATAACTGAAGAGATTGGCAATCGTCATGGAGAATCGTTGAGCTTGAATAATATTGGTGATGTATATACAAATCTTGGTGAATATAGAAAGGCATTCGAGTTTTACCAACGTTCATTGAAACTAAAAAAAGAGATTGGCGACCGTAAAGGTGAGGTATCGAGCTATGTAAGTATAGGTGAAATATATATGGGGGAGAATAATTATTTGAAAGCTGAAGAGTATTATAACAAGGCTTATTCCATTATACTGGAAAATAAATCAACTTTTCTCCTGGCTAATATTTCTCTTAGTTTTTGCTCGTTATACTTGGAAAAGGGTGATCTAATTAGAGCCAGGAAGGAGTTAAAGCAGACATTACATCTTGTAGATGAACTTGGCTCAAAGGAAATAAAAGCTATGGTACTCTGCCTTTCTGGTCAGCTTTACGCAAAAGAGAAAAAGTGGGATAGGGCAAAATCTTCTTTTGAGGAATCTTTATCAATCTTTAAAGAATTAAGAAGAAAGTTCGATATTTCCAGGGTTTATTATTATCAGGGTATAATGTTTAAAGAATCTGGTGATAAAATTGAGGCAAGAAAATATTTCACCAATGCAATGGAAATATTTAAGAAACTTGGTGCTAAAGCATGGATTGAGAAGGTGACAAGGGGTCTTGGAGACAAGGAGACAATCTATAAGACCATCTAACCAAATCTTCTGGGATGGTACAGATGATAATGGCAAAGAAGAATGGGTTATAGGTGATGTGCCAGTGGTGTATATATCTACTTAATCAAATCAAGAGGCGACAGGAAGGTTGGCAAATTAAGTATTGTAAAATAAAGGGGGAATAATGGTATTACGTGCTTTGATTACAATTCTGGTAATACTTATATTAACTTCATTTTATTCCTGTATTATAAAGGAAGATGGACAGGAAGAGAAAATAAAGTGGGAGGAAATATTCCTATTTGATTTTTTTATAAATGGGACAGGCTATGATTACCGGGCAACTTCAGAATTGGATGATGTGGGAGACTATGAATTTGGGCAATACGGCGCTCACAATCTTTTTGATAGTCACAGTTCGACGTGCTGGGCTGAAGGAGCTTCTGGTGATGGGATAGGTGAGTATATTTTTATTGGAATAGATGAAAAGATGAAACAGATATGTATCGTTAATGGATATGCCAAGGCAAAGGAGACTTTTATTAAGAACAATAGAGTGAAGAAACTTAAAGTCTCTCTTTATATTGGGATCAACAAACCGGGATATGTAACGGAACTTGCTATTATCTATGATGCTGCGAAGTATAAGAAGGATAAAATAATAAGGCTGAAGGACAAAAAGGAAGTGCAGCATTTCGAATTTCCTTTTGATTGGGAAAAAATAATACAGTTTAAAGAGAGTTCAAGAAAATCATTTATAAAAGAACATAAAAAAGAACTTAAAGAATCAGACATAAAGGAATCCGAATTGACTATTCAATACATTTTGAAATTAGAAATAGTTGATGTTTATAAAGGGAGCAAATATGATGATACCTGTATTTCTGATATATGGTTTATTTATGAATGAAGGGAGAAAAGTTACAGATTGAGACCTGGCCCCAAATTTGTGTACCATCTTCAAAGGAGGTGAATTATGTCAATTTATAAAAAAATACCAGTCTCGTATAGGTTTTTATTTGTTTGGATAGCAGGAATAATCCTGATATCTGGATGGTTGTTCAGGATAGAAGCCAAAGAAATATTTGGAATGAGAATCGAAGAGATTGAAATGTTCAAATTAAACGTATGCAAAGTTGCCGAAAGTCCACCAGCAAGAGTATATCTGAGAAAAGCAATAGGGAATCTTGAAGTAAATGGAAGTGCAAGCACTGATACCTATGAGGTATATTTTCATATCCCTGTTCCTTTTCATGAACAGGTACCAATAATGATAGAGGTTGAGAGTCCACAGTTGATTGATTATAGATTTTTGCATCTCAATTCTCCAAATCTTATCATAGCAGCTCGAATGAATCAAGCTGCGACTACTTCTATAGATTGGACAGCATGGGTATTTGTGAAAGAGAATACATATTCAGACCTTCCAAGTTTTGCACCTATTCCTACTCCAGGTCAATTGCCTGATTCTGTCAAGAAATGGTTAGATACAACAGACTGTGCTCAAATAGATGCGCAAATTGTGCAGCAAATAGCGGATTCGATTCGAGACACAACAACCAACTTAATTACACTGGCGGATGATATATGTAATTACTGTTATTACCACATTCCCTGGCAGTTTCCTCATTTGCCTTATAGTTTTGATGCAGTTTATGCATTGACCTGGGGTAATTCCTGTACTGGACATGCCCATGCTGGTGCGGCTTTGTTCAGGGCAAATGGGGTTCCTGCGAGAACACTCCTTAACATGCCTACCTGGGCTAGTAACTTTGATATGCACTGGATCATAGATTATTATGTTCCTGATTATGGGTGGGTAAGAATGGAAACTTCAATAGGGCAAAATCCCTGTTATGCGAAAGACGAAATAGTGACACTTGCTTGTAACCCTGAGGATGAATTTCCTCTTTTCTTTCCTTGTGGTATAGAGGGATACTGGCATACATCTGACCCTTCATTAGGTATGTGGAATCCTGATTGGGGAGGTGCTCATAGTGCATTTAATATTCTCACTATCCCTGATTCTACTGACAAAATAGAACTTGCATATTCATTGACTGATTCTGTATTCTTTTATTATTCACATTATTGGGGCATTAATCTCACTTCTACCCAACAGGCTATTTTTCAAACAGCTTTGAATTACCAGACAGATGCCTTGACAAAACTTCAAACAAATGATCTTGATGGTTATATTGGAGATATGCAACAGGCATTGAATA
>JAGMEZ010000002.1 GCA_023127905.1 Caldifarciminota bacterium | reverse complement strand
CGGTCTAAAAAACTCCTCAAAAGAATAGACATAAGCCACAGAGACATACCCCTAAATCCTTCTTGTTAGAGGGGACTTTTAGACAGCGAGATTAATTTTAGTGTGGTGTAAACCAGTGTTTTGTCCTCAGGCAAATCTTTACAAGCATCAACATTACAGGAACCTCAATCAGAACCCCAACAACCGTTGCAAGTGCTGCTCCAGAAGAAAGGCCAAAAATCATAGTTGCGGTTGCAATAGCTACTTCAAAGTGATTACTTGCACCTATCATTGCAGAAGGAGCTGCATCCTCAAACCTGAGTTTTATTAATTTAGCCCCACCATAAGTTAACCAGAAGATCAGATTTGTTTGAATGAAAAGTGGTATTGCTATCCATAAAATCGTTAAGGGCTTCGTTAAAATAATATCACCTTTGAATGAAAAAAGCAACACAAGCGTAACCAGTAAAGCTATAATTGATACGGGTGTTAGTATATGCAAAAATTTTTGCTTAAACCAATCTTCTCCTTTAGTCTTTATAATTATAATTCGAGAAAAGAATCCAGCAACCAGAGGTAATGCAACATAGATACCTATAGAAAGAAGTAAAGCCTGCCATGGAACCGGTAATCTCCCGATACCAAGCAGAAATCCTCCTAACGGTCCATATAAAAAAAGCATAGTTAACGAGTTAATAGCGACCATTACCAATGTATGAGCATCGTTCCCTCGTGCAAGGTACCCCCATACAAGAACCATTGCGGTACATGGAGCAATCCCGAGAAGAATACAGCCGGCTAAATAACTTCTCCAGAGAGGGATTTGGAGCATTTTCATTCCGTTATGCATAATGACCTGACCTGCTCCGTGAACCGTCCCAATTGCCCAGTCAGCCCCAGGGGGAAGTTTTACAAAGTCAAGAGCGTCAGTCCCGATAAATCTATTAAAGACAAAACCTAAAAATAGAATTGAAATTGCATACATTGTAAACGGCTTAACCAGCCAGTTGGCAAACAGCGTAAGGGCAACTGGTTTCGGTGTCTTTCCTGCACGAAGGACGCGACCGAAATCAATCTTCACCATAATGGGATACATCATGAAGAAAAGACATATTGCAATAGGAATTGAGACTACCGGTGCCTCTCCAACATAGATTGCAACCCCATCAAGGAACTTAGCGAATTCTGGTGCAGCCTTGCCAAGAATAATTCCCATAGCAATACAAAATAACACCCAAGCAGTTAGATATTTCTCAAAGAGAGAAAGTTTTCTTTCTTCGTTAACCATATTATAATCCCTTAAGAAAGTCTTGCTTAAAATTTATTTACAAATATCTTTCCTGTTAACCTTTTTAGCAACTCTTAAATCCCCGATAATCTTTGGGTAATTGTTCAACCAAACCGTCAGCATTTCGAGTAACTTTGGAGCATATTCATTGTATTCTTCTATTGCTAATTCATAATCAATCCATTGACCACTGCGCACATCATTCACCAATCCTGTATCCTTTAGTATTTTCAGGTGGTGGGAAACACTTGACTGCTTTATTTTAAGAACTGCTGTGAGTTCGCAAACGCACATGCTTTTCTTTTCAAGAAGTTTAATTATTCTAAGCCTTGTTGGATCTGCTAGTGCTTTAAACACAGAAACTAAATCTCTCATTTTACCTCCTCAGACTAAATAGACATATTTACATATGTAAATATACTACATTATTAGAAAAAAATCAAGAAAAAAACTCGGTTTCCTATAACACTCTGCCTATGCCCTTTGCAAATCCAAAGAAATAATCTGCCTACCCCGTAGAAACGAAGTTTTTCAACGCGGTGAAATCCTCCTTATTTCTTGACATAATAGTTTTTTTAAAATATAATGCTCTGAAATTTGAGAAAGAATGTATGGAACGTTTAAGTTTTGTTGATCTGGAAAAAAATAGTTACAGAAACATCTGGTTTCTTGCTTGGCCTGTGATGATAAGCCAGATACTTATTACCACACTTAATATCGTGGATATGTTCTGGATTGGTAAACTCGGACCATCTCCAGTTGCCAGCATCGCAATCGCAGGTTCTATTATGTGGGTAATCTTTGCCCTCACTCAGATATTCTATGCAGGCAA
>JAGMEZ010000199.1 GCA_023127905.1 Caldifarciminota bacterium | reverse complement strand
TCTTTATATTGTTTATTTGAGAAGAAAATATCACCCATTGAAACAAGTGCAGATTCAGCATATTCATCATTCTCTGTTGAAATCTCTTGATAAATCTCAAGCGCCTTTTCATAATAAGCAATGAAGGAGTAGCTTCGAGCCAACTTAAAAAGAACGGAACGATTATTTTTATTCAAAGGGAAAAGATTGAGAAACCTTTCATATTCTCTGATCGCCTCCCAATATTTCTGCAACTGAAAATAATACTCTGCTACCTCTAACTGCAGGTCTACACTTTTAGGACTCTGCGGATATTTCCTGACAAATGATCTACTCATCTCAACAGGATTCCTGTAATAACCCAAATTCAGAAGGCATCTTTCTGCTTGCAATCGAACTTCATCAAGAAGGCTTGCTGAAATTTCCATAGTAAGGAGCTCCTTATATGTTTTGTAGGCATTAAAGTAATCCTCCTTTTCAAAACTAATTCTTGCAATCATATTCATCGCATATGATGCCCATCTTGAATTTGGAAAAGAAGAAATAATCCTGTTGAAGTCGGATTCTGCTGTTGAAAACTCCCGAAGGTAAAACTCAGATTTACCACGGAGGTAATAAATCCTATCCTTGTCATTTATATTCTCATCAAGATTAAGTAACCGTGTAAAATGATACTTTGCCTGAGCATGTTCTCCAACATAAAAGAGAGAGAGAGCTGATAACCTTTCAACTTCCGGAATGTATGGGGAATCAGGATATAATATTAAAAAATCCTTCAGCACAGCATAAACATTTGAGTATTTACTCAATCTATAGTATGACCATGCCAGTCCATAAACAGCCGGCATCTTTTTCTCCGCATCTGTGACCATACTGATATATTTTCTGAAATATATAACTGCATCTGTATACTCTTTCAGTGCATAAGAGCATTCAGCAGCAAGAATTGTAAGTACCTTTAGTATCTCTTCATTCAGTTGAGTATCGTTTTCAACAGATTGAAATTCAGCTTTTGCCTGTTTGTAAGAACCATTTATAAAAAGGAGGTAACCCTTCATCACTGAAACTTCACTCCTTTCTCCTAAATCAAGAGATTTGAAAATTTCCATCGATCCCTTTTCATCTCCTTTTATACCTGTAATAAGACCAAGATAAAGTAATGACTTATATCCGACATCAGCATCTTGAAATTCAGTTGCAAGAAATCTAAAATATTTTTCAGCATCCTCGTAAGCTTTTCTCCTTAGAGAAATATATCCGAGTGAATACATGGTAAGATTCAAATTATCTCCATCAGTTTTTTTCTTCCCATCCTCATCTTTTTGTAGTGTTTCTAAAGCACTTGTAAATGTCTCCTCTGCTTTATCAAGTGAATCAAGTGAAAGATAAAGCAATCCCTCTTTAATTTCAAAAGAGATCTTGTTCTCAGCAATCTTTTCATTTGCGATAAGATCGTCAAGAACCTTTATTGCCTGAACAATCTTATTTAACCTTTGCAAACACTCAACCTTCAGGTATAAGAATTCACTTTCATCAAACATTCCTAATTCTCGTCCTTCAATTGCTTTAATTGCCCCCTCATAATCAGAAAGTTTTATAAGGACTATTACCTTCTTTTTTAATATATTATTTCCCTCTTCTCTATCAAAAGAGAATTCATAAGCACGCTCAAGTTCTCGAAGTGCTTTTTGATAAGCCCTTTCATCTATAAATTCCTCTCCTTTTCTGAGATGAAAATGCCCTCGATTATGAATATCCGGAGAGATTGGAATTACTGATTTTCCGTCAGATGCAAAAATGAGAATATAAATAATTAGAAGAATTATAAACCTTTTCATAATAACTTATACTTTGGTTTGACCTTAAACATGAGAATTAAAACATAACTTTATTCTCCATCACTTTTAAACTGTAACCTGTAAAGGTCATAGTAATATCCCTTTTTCTGAATCAATTCCTTGTGAGTACCCCGCTCAACAATCCTACCTTTGTGAAGTACAATAATCTTGTTTATTCTTTCAATGGTTGAAAGCCGATGTGCAATGACAATGAATGTTCTCCCTTTCATTAATCTTGTCAGTGCATTCTGTATGAGAGATTCTGTTTCTGAATCAATGCTCGAGGTCGCTTCATCAAGGATCAACACACTTGGATTATATACAAGAGCTCTCGCAAAAGCAAGCAATTGCTTCTCTCCCTGGGACAGTAAAGCTCCTCTTTCCATGATTTCAGCATTAAATCTATCTGGAATTTTATTAATAAACCTATCTGCGTTAACATACTGTATAATCTCCTCAAGATCATTCTCGGTCATATCTTCTTTGCTCAGTAAAATATTTCTTTTTATTGAACCAGAAAAAAGGAAGACATCTTGCAGAACAACCCCTATATTCCTTCTTAAAAAATCTCTATCTATATCCCGTATATTAATATTATCAAGTTTGATTTCACCTTTTCCCACCTCATAGAAACGTAATAAAAGATTTATAAGTGAAGTCTTTCCCGCACCAGTTGCACCAACAATTGCAAGGCTATCACCGGACTCAACAGTGAATGTTATATCCTTTAAGACATAATTATCATTATTATATGCAAACCAGACTCTGTCAAAATTAATTTTTCCATTTACCTTTTTCATATCACTCTTTACGCTTGAAACCTCAAGTACATCTTTTTTATCAAGGAGAAGAAAAACCCGCTCTGAAGACGCCATCGCAGCCTGAAGTATATTATACTTCTCGCTCAGGTCACGAATAGGCTGGAAAAATTTTTCTACATAAGAGAGAAAAGCAACAAGTGCACCAAACGTTAGTGTCTGTTCAATAACCCTTCCACCCCCATACCAAATAATAAGGGCAAGTGCGAAGGCAAATATGAGATCAATCAATGGTCTAAAAGTTGCGAAAACAATAAGTTGTGACATATTCGCATCAAAATTTTCCTTGTTGATTACCTTAAATCTTCTCAAATTCTCCTTCTCCCGGGTAAAGAGCTGAATAACACGCATTCCAGTAATATTTTCTTGCAGGTAAGTGTTTATCTTTGCAATAGTGATGCGTACCCATCTATACGCCTTTCTTACTCTATTCCTAAATATGAAAGTGACTAATACAATGATAGGGGAAAAAATCATTATTATTGATGCAAGTTTCCAGTTTAGGTAAAACATAATTATTACAACTCCAATGAGTATGAATATATCGCTGAACAAGGATACAATGACATTTGTAAACATTTCATTTATGACTGCAACATCATTGGTTACCCTGGTAACAAGCCTTCCGACAGGATTTTTATCAAAAAAGGAAACATTTAACTTTTGAAGATGCGCAAATATTTTCATCCTCAGATCAAACATTACCTTCTGTCCGGTATATTGAAGAATATAGATCTGTATATAATTAAGTATAAAAGAAATTATGAGTATTAATCCAAGAATAATAACAAGACGGTAAATACCCATAATATCATTTTTCCGAATGGTGAGTATCTCCTGAAATGAAAGTTCTCCTGTCTTATGTGCTTCGATAAAATAAAAATTATTATATAATAATAGGATATTTCTCTTAATTAGCGATTTTATAACATCCTCGTTATCATGTTCCCGTTCAATAATATAATATTTTCCCTGAAGAATTTTCTTAATTTCAAGCTGATATTTTGTTTCTTTATCAACCTTTCTTAAATCAAGAATATAACCATC
>JAGMEZ010000198.1 GCA_023127905.1 Caldifarciminota bacterium | reverse complement strand
TTATAAGTATATAAAGCCATAGATAGTATGTAATATCCCATATACTGAAAGTGAAGATAAAATATGCGAATCTTTTTAACCAGTCCTTTCTTGCGATAAGAATGCTCAAGGAAATGAGCATTATAATAGTTGCAATTTCTCTCCCAGCTTCTGTTAAAAGTATACGAATAGGGACAACCTTCAGGGATTGCTCAGAAATTATATGGAAACCTTCTGGATAGTATAATTCACGAAGGTAAATAACAGGTGCCGCTTCCATATACCCCATTGCTATCCCAAAGAAGAAGAGGCCGGTTAGTTTTAATATATCATTTCTCTCTAATCCCATCTGCATAGTCCTTATTTAACAGCATTTCTTTATGGAAGTCAAGGAAAAATTAGCCACAATGTAGTAAGGTAATAAAAAAAGGTGAAGAGTGTAAGCCCTTCACCTTTCAAACCATTCTCAACAATAGATGCTATTTTATAATTGTCATCTGTTTTGTATACATAGCTTCTGGCGTTTCAACCTTAATAAAGTAGATGCCAGCGGAACGATTCTTAGTATCTATAGTGATTGTATGTTCACCAGCTGGTTTGGCTTCGTTGACTAAATTATCAACCGATCTTCCAGTCGCATCATAGAGCGAAATCTTCACATTACCCTCTTTCTGGACAATATAAGTAAGTTTTGCCAGATTTTTTGACGGATTTGGTGCGAGGCTGAAAAGACTGCCAGACGGTTTGCCTACATCTTCAGCTATCCCTGTGAAATCGTATGCGTCGCACCAGGCATTTGGAGATGCATATTGACGGTAGACTAAATAACCACCTAAACAATCGCTACTATACTCAACTCTGGCTCCGAACTCACCGGTTATACTATAGTCGTTATGGACGCCTCTATCTTCCCAGGTGGTTGGGCTGCTGGTTGTTGAAAATGCATAAACAAGTGAATCAGGGCCTGTTTCTGGAATAGTGGCAAGCGCACGCAACAAGGTACTATTGTATGAAACACGAACATAAGGGTATTTCATATCCCATGTACTGTGTCCAATATTTGTAACTGGCCAGGGAGTCCCTGCTGCCCACGAGGCTCCACCATCAGTTGTATGGCTGTAACGGATACTCGCATTACCAATACTGTTCATCTGGCGATATAAAACCCATGCAACCTGAGATGAACCAGGTGTGGTGCGTCCTGCAGCAACTGATGGAGTGAAGTTACCATAGATGTTAGATTGAATCAATTCAAAATGAAAAGATGGGGTAATCAGATTATTGGTATATCTACCAACCTGGATATCTGTACTATCATATTTTTGATAGGCAATATAAACATAACCATCACCACCTGCACATACCGAGACATTTCTTGAATTACTCGATATACTTCTATGATTACCCCAGGTTAGGGAATAGTCAGAAGAGCTCTCCATGTCAATATGTTCGGTTGTTGTCTGCCATGCAATAAACATATGTTGTGGGGTTTCAATATTACGGTCAACACTAAAATTATCGATTGTGTCGCCACTCACAACTATTTGGGTCCAGTAAGCTCCGGTTAAACCTGGCCGTATACGTCGAACCCATATACCACCCATTGTTCCTGAACCATCATAAAGACAGAAATTATAAATCCAAGCATCAGTCCCATCATAGCCTACTAATATCTCGTGGTCTTTAATACCTCCTGTGGATGCGCTACCAACACATATAATCATCGATGGCTCCGACCAGTGCAATCCCCCATCAGTGGAACGATAGGTATAAACTGTGTCATCATAACCTGAGTGTGGCACTAATAAAGATGCATACATATCACCATTCCGCTCATCCTGGTCGGTTGAAAGTTTACCCCAGGTAGGCATACCACGACTCATTATCAAAACATCGTCTCCCCACCTGAGTAAATCACCTGATTCACCCATATCAGGTCCATTATATTGGACACCTGAAGGTGGTGCAATCTCTGAATAATCAGTGATACCTTTCACTTCAGGAGCAATACCCACCTGAACCTGGGCCGCATCATCTTCTCCAGCATAATTCATTTCATAAAACCATGGA
>JAGMEZ010000197.1 GCA_023127905.1 Caldifarciminota bacterium | reverse complement strand
GAGACGCGTGTAAACTATGCGAGAACTTCTTTCCAACTGCATTTGCTGATATCGGTATTGGTTTTATTGGAACAGATGGAGGAGTAATTATTGAGTCGAATACGGAAAAAGGGGAAGAAACCCTTTCCAAACTGGGTTTGGAAAAGAAAGAGGTAAAGGATAGAGATGGGAAACTTGAAAAAATCTCCAGGAAGAGGAAAGAAGAGTGGGAGAAGGTGAGGAAAGATATTAAGGGAGAAACTGAAGGTATAGATAATCTGATAAAATATTTCTCAAAATGTATTGACTGCCATAACTGTATGAGCCAATGTCCCATCTGCTTCTGTAGGGAATGTTTCTGGGAATCCCCGACATTTGAGTTCACTCCTCTCAATTTTCTTGGATGGGCGAAGAAAAGGGGTGCTGTAAAACTGCCTACCGATACAACCTTTTTTCACCTCGGAAGACTTACCCATATGGCCACTTCCTGTATAGCATGCGGTCTATGCAGTGATGCTTGCCCAAATGATATTAAAGTATATGAACTGTTCCATCTTGTTGCTGATGATACACAGGCTGCATTTGATTACAAGCCAGGAAGGGATTTAGAAGAAGAGGTCCCACTTGTGACATTCAAGGAGGATGAACTCAAGGAACTCGGATAAGATTTTTTGCATATAACATAGAGCAGAATGTAAGTGTATCATTGCATAAAGATAAGTGAAGGAAAGCAGATAGGTTGTGTTACCCCTAAACAAAAAGGAGGAAAAGATGGGAAAAAGATGCATCACAGTATTCCTTATCGGGCTATTGGTAACTATGTTTGTTGGTTGCAAACCCGAAGATGAAAAAGCTGAATCCAAACCTGTACAGACTAAATCTAACACTGTTTCTTTACAATCATATAATAACCCTGACCAATTCATTCGGCATAGGGATTTTCTCGGTGAGGTTACAACTATAAGTTCGGATTTGGATAAAAAGGATGCGACTTTTAAGATTGTATCAGGTTTAGCTGACAGTAAATATATTTCATTCGAATCTGTTAATTATCCTAAGTACTATTTAAGGCATGAGGACTTCCGAATTAATTTACACGAATATAGTGATGACGAATTATTCAAGAAAGATGCAACATTCAAAAAGGTGGCGGGTTTAGCAGAAAGTTCATGGTCATCATTTGAATCCTACAATTATCCAGGATACTATATAAGACAGAAAGACTACCAATTGTACATCGAAGAAGGTAGCGATGATCTCTTTCAAAAGGATGCGACCTTCAAGATAGTTAGCCCAAAGTAGTCAAAATAAGACCAATTACTGGACAAGCTCATATTGATTGAAAAAGACTTGCCCAGTGTAACACCCCAGGGACGGAGGCTGTAAACTTGTAAACTTTTTCTATATAAAGTTATAAAGTCAAGCACCGTCCCCAATAACAATAACAATAATTAACCGAATAACAAAGAGAGGGTGAAAAACTCTTGACTTCTGATTATCTATATTCTATAATTAAGACGTTATGTGTTTGAGAGAAAATTAAAAAGGAGGAAATGAAAATGGGAGATAAGGGCAAAAAAGATAAGGCAAAAAAGGAAGCCAAGAAGAAGAAACAATTGTCAATAAAAGAAAAAAGAAAATTAAAAAAAGAAAAAAAGAAATAATTATTTATTGACTGCGAGAAAAGGTAACACACTCCTGAATCGAGCTCCATCCCCTTTGAAAAAAAGGTGGGATGGGGTGGATTAAATAATGCTCAAAAAAACTTTGAAAGAATATGGGTGAAATTTAAAATCTCCCTAAATCCCCCTTTAGAAAAGGGGGACTTTTGGGGGATATTCTTTAGAAAAGGGGGATGTTTGAGGGATATACTTTGGAAAAGGGATCTTATTTAGGAGGAGGGAAAAATGATAAAGAAAGAGAAATTAGAGGGACGTAGTTTTAAATTTCATTTTGGTGTAATTGTTCTGTTGTTTATATTTTCGGTTT
>JAGMEZ010000196.1 GCA_023127905.1 Caldifarciminota bacterium | reverse complement strand
GCAGAATGGCTGCAAAGGTTGATACATCAGGAATTCAAGACGGATACCAGATATATCAGCATGTGTTCTTTTTCTCAGATATTGGTGAATGGACAGTTATTCAACAGGGAATGAACGAAATGAACAGGTATGCAAGGAGGTACCACTGGCTGGGTGAAAAAGTAGAAAATTATGTCTGCGAACCTCATTCAGGTATAGAGTGCGAAAAGACTTCAAAGATACTGAACCTTGTTGCTGAAGAGAGTGATAAGGCAAGAAAAGTAATTACTTCTGTTTCTAAAGAAAAACCAGATAAGGTGGTTAATGAACTTAAGAGAATTAATCAATTGCATCTTCCTCCTGAGCATCCAGTGAAGCTTTCGCAAATTCATCCTGATAGGCTCAAGAAAATTCTTATCTCAACATATGAACGCTCACCAGAGGATTTTGAGAAGCTCCTCGGAATGAGGGGAGTGGGACCGAAGACTATCAGGGCACTCAGCCTTATTTCGGAACTAACATATGGAGTTCAACCAAGTTTCACAGACCCGGCAAGATTTAGTTTTGCACACGGTGGAAAGGATGGGCATCCCTATCCAGTAAATAGAAAAGTCTACGATGAATCCATAAACTTTCTGAAGGAAGCAGTATCAAAAGCAAAAATAGGAAACAGTGATAAATTAAAACTCCTCAAGAAACTCCACAAAATGTTTAAATAAAGTGTATTGAAATGACTAATGACCTAAATCCGAATGACGAATTCATAGTAACGTTGGAACTTTTCCCAACAAAGTATAACAGGCGAGACTTCCAGCCTCGCTTTTTCGAAATGTCTGTCATTGCGAGTGAAAGGGGTCCAGCATCTATCTGCGGCTAATAAGGCAGTAGGTAGTAGGGAGTATGAAGTAAGGAGAAGAAATAAGAACAGGAGACTATCAAGTTACAAGTAGCAAGTATTAAGTAATGATATTAAAGAATAATTGTGTATTGATAGTGTATTCATAGTTATTTGTTGTTATTTGTTGATAGAGGTTAAATTGTAGGTGAATTAATGCTATGCATTGGAAGTAAGCACTTCGTGCTGGAAGATATCCTTCGATTATCTCAGGATGGAATGTAGCCTGCGGCTGGAAGAAGCTGCTACGTTATAGTGAATTGCAAGGTAAAAGTAGAAAAATCGTTGAATTGGTCCCGAGTCAATTGATCAGTTAGTTGGGGAAGGGTATAGTAATTATTCAGTGATTTTCTGTGAAAATCTGTGGATAAATTGTGAAAGGAGGGATGGGTCAATTACTCAATAACTTAATTACCTAATAACTGGTGGCGGGGTGAACGCAATTACCCAATTACCCAATAACTCAATAACTGGAAGGGGAGTGGGTTGGGTTAGGCCTCTGCGTAGACACTCACCCTTTTCTTGTTCTTCCCGTATTTTTCGAATTTTACTGTACCACCAATAAGGGCGAATAAAGTATCATCCTTTCCTTTTCCTACATTTTTACCTGGATGAACTCTTGTCCCTCTCTGTCTAACAATGATAGTGCCTGCATTTACCAGCTGACCTGAAAATCTCTTGATGCCAAGAAATTTTGGTTTGCTGTCTCTTCCATTACGCGAAGAACCTACCCCTTTTTTATGTGCCATAATTTACCTCCGTTTGAAATATTTGCACACAGATATTCGCAGATGAAACAGATTTACAAAGATCAAGTTTTAATATTTTTTTCTGTTGTTTATTTATACTAATAGAACAATCTGTGACTATCTTTTTAATCTGTGTGAATCTGTGTGCAATTCCTTTAATTTTTTCCATTTTTTGATTTTTTTTCTGTGGCTTGTTTAGTTGATATTTTTTTTATGAGCACTTCAGTATAGTGCTGACGGTGCCCCTTTTTTCTTTTGTAATCTTTCCTTCTCTTAAACTTAAAAACAATAACTTTTGGATACCTTGATTGGGATATAATTTCACCTTCAACAGAAGTTCCTTTGAGATATGGTTTCCCAAATTCCGATTTCTTCCCATTCATTATTGCGAGGATTTTATCAAATTTTATCTTATCGCCGATTTCCGCATCAACTTTTGGAATTTTTAATTTCTCATTTTCTTGAACAGAATACTGGAAACCGCCTGTTTCTATCACTGCTTTCATATTTTCTCCTCTTAAACTATTATATTTTCTTTATCCTCAAACCATTTTATATGTTTGATTGAAAATTTAAATAAACTCTCTGTTCTCTGTGGTTTGTGATTTTCTATTCTCCCCCGCCTTCTGGTGCTGGTGGAATCTTAGTCCCTTCTGGTATTTGAGGGGCTGTTTCAGTTGGAATAAGGTCTTTTTTGAGTTGATCTTCTATTCCACCCATGCTCGTCCTGAATCTGGGAGAAATAGCAAGTATAATTGATGTAATCATAAAAAGTACTGCAAGAACTGCTGTCATTTTTGTAAGAAATGAGGCAGCCCCGCGTGCACCGAAGACACTCTGTCCGCCGCCTAAAACAGGTGAAAGCCCCCCTCCTTTTGATTGCTGTAGGAGAACAATAAGGATAAGAAGAATGGCGACTATGATATGTATTGGTAAGAATATAGTAAACATATTTTCCTCCTATGCAAGACTAACAGCAGCCTTTATTATTTCTGTAAAACTTTTTGCATCAAGGCTTGCGCCACCGACGAGTGAACCGTCAATATCGGGTTGTGACAACAATGCTTCAGCATTTGATGGTTTTACGCTGCCGCCGTAAAGTATGCGAACAGCAGTTTCGTCTATTTTAAAATCCGTTTTTACAATATTTCTTATTAAGTTATGAATTTTATTTGCGTCTTCAGGTTGTGCTGTTTTACCCGTTCCAATTGCCCAGATGGGTTCATATGCAAAGATGATTTTTTCCTTTCCAGTTTGATCCTGTAATGCTCCTTCGATTTCTTTTTTTACAACCTTCTCAGTTTCTCCATTTTCTCTTTCTTCAAGTGTTTCACCAACACAGACGATCGGTGTAAGACCAATCTCTATTGCCTTCTTTATCTTCTTGTTTACGTCAATATCCGTTTCATTAAATAATTTTCTTCTTTCGGAATGCCCGATTACTACATATTCACATCCTAAAATTTTAAGGAATTTTCCTGAAATTTCCCCTGTATAGGCACCGCTGTCTTCATAATACATATTCTGTGCAGCAAGTTTGACATTTGAATCCTTTATGACACTGAAAACAGGAGCAAGTGAAGTAAAGGGAGGACAGATGACAACATCTACTTTCTTAATTCCCTGTGTATTCAATACTATTCTTCTGGCAAGATCAACGGATTCATTGTTGTTTTTATTCATTTTCCAGTTTCCTGCAATGAAGTATTTTCTTAACATTTCCCCTTATCTGAAAGTAAGACGATTCCTGGGAGATCTTTTCCTGCCATAAATTCAAGTGAAGCACCTCCACCTGTCGAGATATGAGTAAAGGATTTTTCGAGACCAGCCTTTTTTACAGCAGAAACGCTGTCACCGCCACCAATCACAGAAACCGCTCCTTTCCCAGTAGCCTCCGCAATTGCCTGAGCGATTCCAATTGTTCCTTTATTGAAATTTTCTATCTCAAATATGCCCATTGGTCCATTCCAAAAAATTGTTTTAGCAGTTAAAAGAGCATTTTTAAAAATCTTTGTTGTCAAGGGACCAATATCAACACCCTTCCAACCTTCAGGTATATTTTCCTTTTCAACAATATTTGTTTCAGATTCATTGGAAAGTTCTTTGGTGATAACGAAATCGTTGGGAAGAACAAAATTGGTGCTCTTCTCTATTGCGTATTTACAGATCCTCTTTGTTTCAGGTATTTTCTCATCATCGAAAAGGGAAGTACCAATAGATAGTCCCTTTGCCTTAATGAAAGTGAAAGCCATTGCACCGCCGAGGAGAATGGTATCAACCTTTGGAATTAGATTCATTATCACATCAATTTTACCCGATATTTTTGCTCCTCCGAGAACAGCAATGAATGGTTTTTTGGGATTTTCAGCTGCGTAACCAAGCCATTTAATTTCTTTCTCCATTAAAAATCCCATAACATTTTTTTCGAAAAATTTTGTGATTCCTGCAACTGAGGCGTGTGCTCTATGAGCAGTTCCAAAAGCATCGTTTACATAAAGATCTCCAAGTAACGATAGTTTTTTGCTGAATTCAGGATCGTTCTTTTTTTCCCCTGGCTCAAATCGAAGATTTTCAAGGAGGAGAACCTGTCCTTCCTGTAGTTCGTTACTCATCCTTATTACATCCTCACCAACTATATTCTTTGAAAATAAAACATCCATATTGAGAAGTTCATGAAGCCTCTTCTGAACAGGTTCTAAAGAGAGTTCCGAAACAAATTTACCTTCTGGTCGTCCAAGATGTGATGCAAGAATAGGTTTTCCTCCTTGTTCAAGAATGTATCTAATAGTAGGAAGAGCTGATGTAATCCTGTAATCGTCTGTGATATTACAGTTTTTATCAAGTGGCACATTAAGGTCTAACCTTGTAAATACCCTTTTATTATTTAAGTCAATATCTGTTACCCTTAACTTATTTAGATTCATTAAAGCCTTTCACCAATGTGTTTTATAAGGTCAACAACCCTCATTGCGTATCCCCATTCATTATCATACCATCCAAGAACTTTAATAAAATCACCATCAACTTCCTTTGTCTGGAGTGAATCAAATATCAATGAATAGGGATTACCAATAATATCAACAGAGACAAGAGGTGCCTCAGAATATTCGATAAGTCCCTTGAATGTACCTTCACTTGCTTTCTTGAATGCTTCATTTATCTCTTCCACGGTCGTATTTTTCTCCAGGATACAGACAAAATCCACAAGAGAAGCATCGATTACAGGAACTCTGATGGCTATTGCGTCAAGTTTACCAGCAAGTTCAGGCATAACAAGAGAAATCGCTTTTGCTGCTCCTGTAGTTGTTGGGATGATTGAATGTGCTGCTGCCCTTCCCCTTCGCATTGCCTTGTGGGGTGTATCAATCAACCTTTGATCATTTGTATAAGCATGCACTGTGGTCATAAAACCCTTCTTTATCTTAAAATTGTCATTCAATACCTTTACCATCGGACCAAAACAGTTCGTGGTACAGGAAGCATTTGATATTACATGATGGTTTGCTGGATCATAATTTTCTTCATTTATTCCAAGCACACAGGTAAAATCTGGTGGTTCACCCTTTCCTGGTGCTGTAAGGATTACTTTCTTCGCACCTGCTTCGAGGTGCATTGCAGCCTTTTCTCTGCTTCTGAAAATGCCTACTGCTTCAACGACTATATCAACTCCAAGGTCCTTCCAGGGAAGGTCTTTTGGACTTTTGACTGAAAGAACTTTGAATCTGTCGCCAGACACAATTAATTCATCATTTTCTACATTAATATCCTTTTCAAAAACACCATGAGTTGAATCGTATTTTAGCAGGTAAGCAAGATTCTCTGGGGCAGTAATATCATTTACAGCTACAAAATCAAAATCAGGATTCTTAATTCCTATCCTGAAAACCAATCTTCCAATACGACCAAAACCATTGATAGCAATCTTTAATGCCATTTAACCTCCTTATGGCTTTTAGTGCGATTTAGCTATTAAATCCAGCAAAATAGGCTGATAGTATTTTGCTGGATGTCCATCCTATATAACAGAGAAAGTAAAAAAAGTCAAGAAAAAAAAGGATTTTTTTGATTTTTCAAAAAAATCTAAGGGTGTCTCTGTGATGAAAAACATCAGAAATTTTCTGTGTCAATCTGTGGCTAATATAAATAGTGGGGATGGGTAAATAAAATATTCTCTGTGTTCTCTGTGGTTTTCTGTCATTTTTCTTGACAAATAGCTTTTTTGGGATTATAATATTTTGAAACTATGTAAGTTAAATATGGTTATACAATAAAAAGGTTATATGATGAAAGAAGAAGTACTGGATCAAAAGAAAATAAGGATAGAAAAACTTGATAAACTGAAAGGTTTAGGTTTAAATCCTTATCCATATCGTTTTACACGAACCCACATGATAAAAGAAATCAGGGAGAATGAAGATGAAATAGCTGGAGTTAATTCAGTTGCTATTGCTGGAAGAATTATGGCAAAGAGGGGGCATGGGAAAACAGTTTTCGCTGATATAGAAGATTGGTCAGGAAAAATACAGATATATTTCAGGAAAGATAAACTTTGTGAGGAGGATTTTGAAGTTGTTAATCTTATCGATATAGGTGATTTCATTGGAGCTAAAGGAGAGATATTTAAAACAAAAACTGAAGAGTTAACCTTACTTGTAAAGGATTTTAAGCTTCTCTCAAAATCACTGTTTCCATTACCGGAAAAATGGCATGGATTGAAAGATGTAGAGATAAGATATAGAAAGAAATATCTTGATCTTGTTATGAATAAAGATGCAAGAGAAATAGTAATAACAAGGTCGAAGATTATAGCAAAAACTCGCAAAATTCTTGACAACAAAGGATTTATTGAAGTAGAGACGCCCGTATTGCAACCACTTTATGGAGGAGCATTCGCACAACCTTTTAAGACACACTATAATGTTCTCGATAGAGAATATTTCCTCCGCATTTCTGATGAACTCTATCTGAAAAGATTGATTATTGGTGGACTTGAGAAGGTTTATGAAATATGTAAGGATTTCAGGAATGAAGGGATTGACAGGTTTCACAATCCTGAATTCACGATGATGGAGGCTTATCAGGCTTATGCCGATTACAACGATATGATGAATCTTACCGAAGAGATAGTTACTGGGATTGCAGATGAACTATTTAAAACGGAGAAGATTATGTTTCAGGGGAATGAGATTGATTTAGCACGACCCTGGAAACGTATCAGTTTTTATGAAGGTATTGAGTCGTATACAGGAAAAGACCTATCGAAATTAGAAAAGGATGAGGTTTATGCGTTTGCACAAGAAAAGGGACTTGATTTAGACGAAAGTGCGGGGAAAGGAAAAATTCTCGATGAGATATTTGGTGAGATTGTGCAACCAAAACTTATCCAGCCCACCTTTGTGATTGATTTCCCGCTCGAAATATCACCACTTGCCAAGAAACATAGAGAAAATCCTGAACTCGTGGAAAGATTTGAGCCTATTATAGCAGGGATGGAAATCGGAAACGCCTTCAGTGAATTGAACGATCCTTTTGACCAGAGGAAGAGATTTGAGGAGCAGAGGAAATTAAAAGAAATGGGTGAGGGGGAAATACAGGAATTGGATGAGGATTTCCTTAATGCAATGGAATACGGGATGCCACCAACTGGTGGATTGGGAATTGGTATAGATAGGTTAATAATGCTTTTAACAGATACTCCATCAATCAGGGAAGTAATTATCTTCCCGCAGCTAAAAACTAAAGAATGAAATTTGAATACTTTATAGCAAAAAGATATTTAAAAGCAAAAAGAGCCACTTTGTTTCAATCTACAATAATCATTATATCAATATGTGGCGTATTCATTGGTGTTGCAACGATTCTCATTGTTCTTTCCGTTATGAGTGGATTCCATAAAGATTTGAGGGATAAGATACTTGGAACAAATGCGCATATTGCTGTTTTGAAATATTTCAATGAACCTATAGCAGAATATGATTCAGCACTTACCATTGTTAGGAATAATCCTCATGTTTCCGGTGCATCTCCTTTCATTTATACAAAAGTTATGATAAATCACGATAGCTATGTTGATGGGATTGTACTCAGAGGGGTGGACGAGAACACTCTTTCTGAAGTAAGTAATATTGAGTCAAAAATTATATATGGCAGCTTTAAACTGAGTGGTAATGATATTCCGGGGATTGTTCTTGGTTCAATCCTTGCTGATAACATACGTATTCATACCGGAGACGAATTGACTGTCTTTTCAACCGCAAATTTAACGCCGACCCCTATGGGTTACATCCCAAAACTTAAGAAGTTTCGAGTTGTTGGAATATTTGAAGCAGGAATGTATGAATACGATGCTTCACTGGGGTATATTTCACTAGCCAGCGCACAGAAACTTGTTGGGATGGAAGATGCTATTACAGGTATTGAGGTTAAAATAGATGATATATATAAAGCTCCGGAGATTGCGCAACAGATAGAAAAAAAGTTAGGTTTTCCTTTCAGAGCGAATCACTGGATACGAATGAATAGAAGTCTCTTCGCTGCATTAAAGCTCGAAAAGGTCGTTATGTTTATCATCCTGACCCTTATCATAGTAGTTGCAGCATTCAATATAATAGGGACACTGATAATGATTGTAATTCAGAAAACCAAAGACATAGGCATTCTTAAATCTATGGGTGCATCAAGTAAGCAGATAATGAGAATTTTTATGTTACAGGGTGTTATCATTGGCTCAATTGGAACAGTTCTTGGTATGATAGTTGGTATACTTGTCTCGTTTCTCCTTGGGAAGTATAAATTCATCTCCCTTCCAAGTGATGTTTACTTTATTGATACACTACCTGTTCATATGGTATTAGATGATTTTATTATAGTTGCAGTTGCTGCCATTGCGATCAGTTTTCTTGCAACTCTCTATCCGGCAATGAAAGCGGCGAGACTTGATCCTGTTAAGGCTATCAGGTACGAATAATTTATGGAATAATAAAAATGACTGATAATGGAATTCTTCTGAAAGGGATAAACATAAAAAGGGTATTTAAGACAGGGAAAGAAAAACTTAAGGTACTTAAAGGTATTGATATTACTATAGAGAGAGGAATGATACATACGATTGTTGGTCCTTCCGGTGCAGGAAAAAGTACACTTCTTCATATCCTTGGTGGACTGGACAGACCTACCGAGGGAAAGGTAATGCTTGATGGAAACAGTCTCTACGATTTCAGGGATGAGGAACTTGCGAAAATTAGGAATAAGAAAATAGGTTTTATCTTTCAATTCCATCATCTCTTGTCTGAGTTTAGCGCATTGGAGAATGTGATGTTACCTTCATCGATTGATGGAATTAGTTCAAAGAAAGCAAGTGAGAAAGCAAAAAATTTGCTTACTGAGGTTGGCCTTTCGGACAGAATTGACCATAAACCTAATGAACTATCAGGAGGAGAAAAACAAAGGGTAGCTGTTGCAAGGGCACTGATTAACAATCCATCTGTAATATTTGCTGACGAGCCAACAGGTAACCTTGACAGCAAAAATAGTGATATGCTTCTATCGATGCTTTTAGAACTTAATCGTAAAGGGGGGATTACCCTTGTTATAGTTACTCATAATGTCGGAATTGCTAATAGAATAGGTAATATAATTAGAATGGAAGATGGAAAAATTCTGGGGGTAGAAAATGATGTGTGAAATTTGTGGCTCTGAGGATGGAAGAATAAAGTATACGAAAGTTATCAATGGTGAGAAGATAGAATTCTTTATTTGTGAGAAATGTGCGGAGAAGAAGGGATTCCATTCCCTAATAAGTCCATCAGAGAATTTTACGGTAAAAGGAGAAAAAGAAAAGACTACACTTAAAGTGAGATGCCCCCACTGTGGATGGAAATTGGTGGATGTTGAAAAGAACGGGAAATTAGGTTGTTCTGAGTGTTACATTACCTTCAAATCATATATAATCACAGTAGTAGGAGAATTGCATGGGAAAAATAGGCATAGAGGAAAAGTGCCTATTCTTGATAAAGGAAAGCTACTTCTGAGAAGAAGAATAAGGGAAGTGAAAATAGAATTGGATGATGCGTTAAAGAAAGAAGAGTACCAGCTGGCAGCTGAGTTAAGGGATAAGATAAAGACACTTTCTCTGAGAATGGATAAAAATGAATAAGAACGAGAAAATTAGTAAAATGGTGGAAAGAACAAGTCATTGGATGGACTCTACAGGTCCTTACTCTGAGATTGTTTTTTCGTCGAGGATCAGGTTTGCAAGAAATCTTAAACATCGAAAATTCACTGTCAGTTCAACAGATGAAGAAAAAGAAGAGCTACTTAACGAAATGATAAATGAACTGATTGGAATTAACATTTTTCAGAATGGTTACTTATTCAATATGAAAGAGCTATCGTCGATCGAGAAAGAGTTTCTTGTTGAAAGGCATCTTGCAAGCTTTGATCTCTGTTTTGAGTCAGATAATAGTGGGGTGATGATAGATGAGGATGAAAAGGTTTCTATAATGCTCAATGAAGAGGATCACCTACGTATTCAAGGTTTTGCAGGTGGATTGCAGTTGTTTGAAATATATGACTTCCTTAACCCACTGGATGATGAAATAGGTTTGAGGGTTGAGTATGCATTTGACTCCGAACTTGGTTATCTAACAGCCTGTCCTACGAATATTGGAACAGGTTTGAGAGCATCAGCCCTGGTTCATCTTCCTGCACTTGTTATAACAAAAGAGATTGAAAGAATTGTCAGAAAACTGAAAAAGAAAAAGATACTTATTAGAGGTTTGTACGGTGAGGGCAGTGATGTGAAAGGAAATTTTTTTCAATTATCAAGCAGTGTATCTCTTGGAAGAAGAGAGGAAGATATACTATCTTTGGTTACCGATGTTGTAAAGGATATTGTGGAGTCAGAGAGAAATGCAAGAGAAATTCTCATGAAGAATGCTAAGGTACAGATAGAGGATAAGATATGGAGAGCTTATGGTCTCCTGAAATATGCACACCTACTTACTTCTGAAGAAGTTATAAATTTTTCATCTGCTGTAAGACTGGGTGTTGGACTTGGTATAATCAGAAATGTAACTCTGAAGCAATTAAATAAATTAATTATATATATACAACCTGCGCATCTTCAACTTCTATATAATAAAAAAATGGACAATTATGAAAGAGACCAGAGACGTGCTCGCTTTGTAAAAGAGATTTTATCTCTGGAAAAAGGGGTAGTGAAATGATGGATGAAAGATTTACTGAAAGGGTTAGAAAATTAATATACATAGCGCGGCAAGAAGCGGCATCTAACGGTAATGACAGTGTCAGTGCTGAGCATCTTCTTCTTGCACTGATAAAGGAAGGGAACGGAGTTGCTGTTATGGTTCTGACTAATCTTGGTGTTAATCTTGAGAAGATTTCAAGGTCACTTCAAAAACTTGTAAGCGAGGGTGAAGTAGGCGCGTTGGCATCAGGTGAAATACCGCTTGGCCAGGATGCAAAGCATGTAATAAACCTTTCTATTGATGAAGCAAAGAAACTCGACCATAAACACGTAGGTACAGAGCATGTTCTGCTTGGGCTCATAAGAAAAAGGGATAGTGCATCTGCAAGAATTCTTTCAGAGTATGGTGTTTCTTATGATATTGCGAAAGCAGAAATCATAAAACTTCTCGGTGGTTTTCCTCCAACCCTTTATGATCCGAAGGAAAACAAAAAATCAAAAACACCTGCTCTTGATTACTTCTGTAGAAACCTAACAAAACTTGCTAAAGAGAGTAAGCTTGATCCAATTATTGGTAGAGAAAAAGAGATAGAGCGAGTTATTCAGATTCTTTCAAGGAGGAAGAAGAATAACCCTGTTTTGATAGGAGAACCTGGTGTGGGAAAGACGGCAATTGCAGAGGGACTTTCACAGAAAATAATAAAAAGGGATGTTCCCGAGGTTCTCTGGGGAAAAGAAGTTTTGGCTCTTGACCTTGCCTCTGTTGTAGCGGGTACAAAATATCGTGGTCAATTTGAAGAAAGGTTGAAAGCAATCTTAAATGAAATAAGAAATACTGATAATGTTATGCTCTTTATTGATGAACTTCATACTATTGTTGGTGCCGGTGCGGCAGAGGGTGCAATAGATGCATCGAATATGTTGAAACCCGCTCTCGCACGGGGCGAACTCCAGTGTATAGGGGCAACTACGCTTGAAGAATACAGAAAATACATCGAGAAGGAAGGTTCATTGGAGAGAAGATTTCAACCTATTATGATTAACCCTCCATCTGTTGAGGATACAATAGAGATTTTAGAAGGTCTTAAATACCAGTATGAAGAACACCATGGAGTAAAGTATACAAATGAAGCAATCGTTGCTGCCGCAACGTTTTCAGATAGATATATATCAGATAGATTTCTTCCTGATAAAGCTATTGATGTTATTGATGAAGCAGGTGCTCGTGTAAAACTTGCTAATTTCCCTTCAGCTCCAGATATTAATAAACTTGAGAAAAAAATGGATGAACTCGAACAGGAAAAACGTGATGCGGTAAAGGAACAGGATTATGAGAAAGCAGCTTTACTCAGGGATAAACAGGATAAACTTGAGGAAGAAGTAAGAAAAGTACGAAAAAAATGGGAGAAAGAAGTAAGTATACAAGAAATAAAAGTGACCGCAGACGATGTTAGGGAAATTATATCGATGTGGACAGGAATTCCGCTTTTAAAACTCGAGGAGAAGGAGCAGATAAAACTGTTGAGAATGGAAGATGATTTAAGAAAGAGAGTTGTTGGACAGGACGAAGCCTTAGAGATAATTTCCAAGGCGATACGACGGGGCAGGACCGGGCTTAAAGATCCAAGAAGACCAATCGGTTCTTTTATCTTTCTTGGACCAACAGGTGTTGGGAAAACGGAGCTTGGAAAGGCATTAGCGGAGTTATTATTTGATAGTGAAGATGCACTTATTAGAGTGGATATGAGTGAGTATATGGAAAAATTTGCTGTTTCAAGGCTTATGGGTGCACCTCCTGGATACATCGGATATAATGAGGGAGGGCAATTGACTGAAAAGGTAAGGAGACGTCCATACTCTGTTGTCCTTCTTGATGAAATAGAAAAAGCGCATCCTGAAATTTTCAATATCCTTCTTCAGATACTTGAAGATGGTCAGCTTACAGATAGTTTTGGAAGGAAGGTAAACTTCAAAAATTGTGTTCTGATTATGACATCCAATATTGGTTCAATGGAGATTAAACGGGGTACAAGCCTTGGTTTTCATAAATCGGATGAAGGAAGGAATTACGAAAGTATGAAAAATAGACTTCTTGATGAGGTAAACCGTCGTTTTAATCCAGAATTTTTAAACAGAGTTGATGAAATTGTAGTTTTTCATTCTCTCGGAAAGAAGGAAATGCTTAAGATTGTTGATATATTATTTTCGATGGTAAGGTTGCGGGTAAAGGAGAGAGGGTTTGATATTATTTTGAGTAATGATTCAAAGGAGTTTCTTGTAGAGGAGGGATTTGATCCCTCGTATGGAGCACGTCCGCTTAGACGTGCAATCCAGCGTTT